>DATAGF010000129.1:0-22435 GCA_036257075.1 Miltoncostaeaceae bacterium | reverse complement strand
GTAGGCGCCGCCGTGGCAGGGGCACGCGTAGACGTCGCCGCCGGCCGAGTAGGCCACCGGGCACCCCAGGTGCGCGCACCGGTTCCAGATGGCGATGATCGTCCCCTCCTTGTGGCGCACGTAGCAGCGGCGGTCGGACTCAGGCGACGGCCCGGAGACGGCGATCGAGCCGACCTCGCCGTCGGGGTAGTCCGACAGCGGGCCGACGTCGACCCACTGCCACTCCTCCGCCTTGACCGTGTCGGCGACGGCGAAGCCGACCACCGGGACGAGGATCGCGGCGGTAACGACCCCACCGGTCACGATCGCGACGCCGCTCAGGAACTTGGTCCGGGTGATGTAGGCCGGGTCGTCGTGGGGGTCGACGTCCGGCGTCGCGTCGCCCGCGACCGGCCCGGTGTAGCGTCCCCCGTTGCCGTCCCCCTGGGCCTCAGCCAAGCCCTGACCTCCCACGGCGCTCGCTCGCTGCGCGCCCCTGACCTCGCGGGGCCCCGGGATTCAACCCGACGGGAGGGGCGTTTTCAACGAGTGCCGCGGGGGCCGTACGTCCCTTCCTGCGAGGCTCCCGGGAGGCCGTACTCCGCCCACCGGCGGTCCACCAGGCGCCGTACCTCCTCGCTCATGACGATCGGGTCGGGCCACGGCCGCACGACCCCCTCGCCCGGCCACTTGCGGGTCGCGTCGAACCCCACCTTGGAGCCGTAGGCGAAGTACGGGGCGGCGTGGTCGAGCGCGTCCACGGGCCCCTCGACGACGAGCATGTCCCGTCCGGCGTCGACGTTCGAGAAGGCCTGGAAGGCCACGGCCGACAGGTCCTGGACGTCGACGTCGTGGTCGACCACCACCACGCAGCGGCTCAGCGACAGCAGGCCGAGGCCCCAGATCGCGCTCATGAGCTTCTTGGCGTGCCCCGGGTAGCGCTTGCGCACCGAGACCAGGGCGCAGTTGTGGAAGACGCCCTCCAGCGGGAGGTTCATGTCCACCAGGTCGGGCAGCGTCATGCGGATGACCGGCAGGAAGAGGCGCTCGGTCGCCTTGCCGAGCTGGAAGTCCTCCATCGGCGGCGGCCCGACGATCGTCGTCGCGTAGATCGCGTCCCGGCGCATCGACATCCCGGTGATGTGGAAGGTCGGGTAGTCGTCCACCGGCGTGTAGAAGCCGGTGTGGTCGCCGAAGGGCCCCTCCGGGCGCAGGTCGGACGCGTCGACGTAGCCCTCGAGGACCACCTCGGACTCGGCGGGCACCTCGAGGTCGACCGTCCGGCAGCGCACCATCTCCACGCTGCGACCGCGCAGGAAGCCGGCGAAGATCATCTCGTCGATCCCCGGGGGGAGCGGCGCCGTGGCCGAGTAGGTCGTCGCCGGGTGGGTGCCGATGGCCACTGCCACCGGGACGCGGCCCTGGGAGTCGCGGAGGTGGGCGGCCCCGTCCTTGTGGATCTGCCAGTGCATGATCGCGGTGCGCCCGTCGAGCTTCTGGATGCGGTACATGCCGCAGTTGCGCGCGCCGGTCGTCGGGTCGCGGCTGAAGACCAGCGGCAGGGTGATGAACGGGCCCCCGTCGTCGGGCCAGCAGGTGAGGATCGGCACGCGGTCGAGGTCGGGCTCGTCCAACCAGACCTCCTGGCACGGCCCCTCGCGCACGGTCTTCGACGAAAAGGAGGCCAGCTCGCGCAGGCGACCGAGCGCCCGCACCTTGGCCACCACGCCCTGGGGCGGCTGCAGGTCCATCAGCGACTCGATCCGCGCGCCGAGCGCGTCGAGCGAGTCCGTGTCCAGGGCGGCGCACATCCGCCGCTCGGTGCCGAACTGGTTGATGAGGACCGGCATGTCGGACCCCTCGACGTCCGTGAAGAGCAGCGCCGGTCCGCCTGACTTGGCCATCCGGTCCGCGACCTCGGTGATCTCCAGACGCGGGTCGACGCGGGCGCGGACCCGCGCGAGGTCGCCGTCCCGCTCCAGGCGGGCGATCCAGTCGCGCAGGTCCCTCACGCCGCGAACGCCTCCGCGAGCCCGGGGGTCGGCGGCAGCCCCGCCGCGACCTCCGCAAGCCCGGAGGGATCGCCATCGACCCGCAGCATGCGCTTGGCCTCGATCAGCCGCGCCGCCACGTCGCCCGAGGCGTCGGACCCGCGCGCCGCGATCGCGGCCGCGGTCGCCCGCCAGAGCGCCTCGAGCGCCTCCCGCCGCCCCGAGGCGACGACCCCGGCGCCGAGCGCGATGAGGTCGGCCAGGGCCTCGATGACGAACAGGTCGCCGGCCTCGGCGATCCGCACCAGCCCGTGGGCGTAGCAGTAGTCGCCGGCCAGCACCTCGCGCCCCGCCCCGCTTGGGGAGAGGTGGCGCGGACGGCCGTGGTGCAGCAGGAAGCCCTCGAGGATCAGGTCCAGCCCCGCGGCCTGGTCCGGCGTGAGCGGGGGCGCCACCAGGGGCGCGAGCAGGGGCTCCGCCGCCGGCTCGACCAGCTCGGCCGCGAGCGCCGCCTCCTGGGCCAGGACGGACCTCACCCGGCGCGCGGAGTGGTCATCCGAGTCCCTCGGCGGCCCGCGCGAAGGCCTCGCGCGCCCGGCCCAGCTCGTCGTCGCCGTGGGCCAGGCCGACGAACCAGGCCTCGAACTGCGAGGGCGGCGGGTAGACGCCGTCGTCCAGCAGCGCGCGGGCGAAGTCGGCGTAGGCGGCCGTGTCGCTCAGCGTCGCGGTCGCGTAGTCGATCACCGGGCCGTCCGCGAAGAACGGGGTCAGCATGGAGCCCACGCGGTTGACCGTCACCGGGGCGCCGCTCGCGCGCAGGGCGTCCTCGAGCGCCGCCCCGCCCTCCTCGAGGCGGGCGTAGACGCCCTCCTTGGACAGCTCGCCCAGCACGGCCAGCCCGGCCGCGGTGGCCAGCGGATTCCCCGAGAGCGTGCCCGCCTGGTAGCAGGGGCCCTCCGGGGCGAGCTCCGCCATCACGTCGGCGCGGCCGCCGAAGGCGCCCACCGGCAGGCCGCCGCCGATCACCTTGCCGAAGCAGGTCAGGTCGGCGCGCACGCCGTAGCGCTCCTGGGCGCCGCCGCGGGCGACCCGGAAGCCGGTGATGACCTCGTCGAGCACGAGCAGGGCGCCCCGCTCGTCGCACGCGGCCCGGAGAGCGGGGAGGTAGCCCTCGTCCGGGGGCACGACGCCCATGTTCCCGGCGACCGGCTCGACCAGCATCGCCGCCGCCCCCTCGAGCGCCGCCCGCGCGCCGACGGGGTCGTTGTACGGGACGATGCGCGTCGCGGCCGTCGCCGCCGCGGTGACGCCCGGGCTGGAGGGCACGCCGAGGGTGGTGAGGCCGCTGCCGGCCTCGGCCAGCAGGCCGTCGATCGCCCCGTGGTAGCCCCCCGCGACCTTCACGATCGGCTCGCGCCCCGTCGCCGCGCGCGCGAGCCGCAGCGCCCCCATGACCGCCTCGCTGCCCGACGAGGTCATGCGGAGCCGCTCGACCGAGGGGAAGGCGTCGATCACCGCCTCGGCGAAGCGGACCTCGCGCTCGGTCGGCGCGCCGAAGGACGTGCCGAGCGGCAGGGTCTCCCCCACCGCGTCGAGCACCGCGTCCGGCGCGTGGCCCAGGATCGCCGGGCCCCAGGTCGAGAGGAAGTCGACGTAGCGGCGGCCGTCGGCGTCCCAGACGTGGGCGCCCTCGGCGCGGGCGATGAAGAGCGGGTCGCGGCCGATCGCGCGCATCGCCCGGACCGGCGAGTTGACGCCGCCGACCAGGACCCCGCGGGCGCGCTCGAAGAGCTCGGCGCTGCGATCTATCGCGAGGGCTCCCACCTTGGCAGCGGCCGCCCGGCCAGGGCCAGGTCCTCCCACTCGCGGTAGTCCGGCGTGAAGTACATGAGCCGGATCTTCTTGAACTCGTAGGTCGAGTAGAGGACCGCCCGCCGCCCCGGGTCGGTGATCCCGGTCTCCTCGGCGATCGCCGCGATGGCCTCCTCGCAGGCCTCCTTCGAGCGCGCGTGGACCATCGTGAAGATGCTGTACGGCCAGTCGGGGTAGGTGGGGCGCTTGTAGCAGTGCGAGACCGCCTTGAAGGCGGCCATCCGCGGGCCGAGCTCGTCGAGCTCCTCCTCCGGCACCTTCCAGACCGCCATGCCGTTGGCCCCGAAGCCCGCCTTGCGGTGGTTCAGGACGGCGGCGAAGCGGCGCATGTAGTGGCGCTCGACGAAGACGCGGGCGGCGTCCAGCAGCTCCTCGGGCGACACCCCGGCCTCGTCGGCCCAGGTGTCGAAGGGGCGCGGCTCGACCGGCAGGTCGCGCTGCAGCACCTCGATCATGCGCCGGTCGGCCTCGGTGGGGAGCACCCCGTCGCCGCGGGTCGGCGTCGGCCGCGGGGCCTCCTCCTTGGCGTCGCTGGCGACGGTCCCCGTCATGTCGAGCTGGACGTTGATCTTGTAGAGCTTGAGCGTCGGCAGCAGGCGCATCGATTCGGCGCTCGTCGCGTCCGCCAGCCGCTCCATGGTCGCCTCGAGGCCCAGGCGCGACCCCGGCTCCACCGCCAGCGTGTACCAGAGGTTGAACGCGTGGGTGCGCCGGTAGTTGTGGCTCACGCCCGGGTGGCCGCCGACGACCTTGGCGGCGTCGAAGAGGCGCTCGTCCGGGTAGCGGGCAGCCACCAGGCTGCTCTCGTAGCCGAGGGCGCGGGTGTCGAAGATCGCCGACAGCTGGCGGACGATCGCGGCCTCCTTCAGCCGCGCCAGGCGCCGGAGCACCTCCTCCTCGTCCATGCCGATCCGCGCGCCGATCTCCGCGTATGGCTCGCGCACCAGCTCGAGGCCCGCCTGGAGCTGGTTGAGCAGCTCGCGGTCGGCCTCGTCGGGCTTGTGGTGGACGCGCCCGGCGGCCGCGGTCGTGGTCACGGTCCCTCCTCTCCGAGCCAGCGCGCGGCGTCGAGCGCGGCGTAGGTGATGACCAGGTCGGCGCCGGCGCGCGCGATGCCGGTCAGGGTCTCGAGGGTCGCCCGGCGCTCGTCGAGCCAGCCGCGCTCGGCGGCGGCCTTGAGCATCGCGTACTCGCCGCTCACGTGGTACGCCGCCAGCGGCAGGTCGGTGGCGGCGCGCACGCCGGCGATCACGTCGAGGTAGCCGGCGGCCGGCTTCACCATGACCATGTCCGCGCCCTCTGCCGCGTCGAGGAGGGTCTCGCGCACCGCCTCGCGGCCGTTGGCCGGGTCCATCTGGTAGCCGCGCCGGTCCCCGAAGCCGGGCGCCGAGCCCGCCGCCTCGCGGAAGGGCCCGTAGAAGGCCGACGCGTACTTGGCCGAGTAGGCGAGGATCGACGTCCCCTCGTGGCCCTCGGCGTCCAGCGCCGCCCGGATCGCGCGCACGCGGCCGTCCATCATGTCGCTCGGGGCGACGATGTCGGCGCCGGCGTCGGCGTGGCTGACGGCCGTGCGCGCCAGCAGCTCGAGGGTGAGGTCGTTGTGCACCTCGCCGTCCACCACCACGCCGCAGTGGCCGTGGTCCGTGTAGCCGCAGAGGCAGACGTCCGTGATCACCACCATCCCGGGCACGGCGTCCTTGATCGCCGCCACGGCGGCCTGCGCCGGGCCGTCCGGGTCGTAGGCCGCGCTGGCCGCGCCGTCCACCCGGTCGGTGACGCCGAACACGAGCACGGCCGGCACGCCGGCCTCGTGGGCACGGGCGGCGGCCCGGGCCGCCAGGTCGGGCGACAGGCGCGAGTGGCCCGGCAGCGACGCGATCGGCACGCTCGCGTCCCGCCCCTCGATCGCGAACAGGGGCAGCACGAGCCGGTCGGGGCTCAGGCGCGTCTCGCGCACCATCCGCCGGATGCCCTCGCCGGCGCGCAGGCGCCGCATGCGCACCTGCGGGAAGCCGACTGCCGCGGCCGAGGAGATGGTCGGGCCATCCATCGCCCGCGGGAGTCTACTCCGGTCGCGGCCCCCTCTCCGCTGGCAGACTGCCCGCGTGGCCGGCCCACCTGTCCTGGTGACCTTCGGGGCGCGCAACGTGGGGCGGGCGGTCGTCGCCGACCGCCTGGCGGCGGGCTGGCGGGCGCTGGCCGTCGCGCGCACCGACGCGACCCTCGACGCGCTGCGCGAGGCCCACCCCGAGGTCGCCGTCCTGCGCGGCGACGCGGCCGACCACGAGGAGGTGGCCGAGGCGCTCGCGCGCGCCGAGCGGGACCTCGGCGGCCTGGACCTGGTGGTGAACGCGACGACCTCCGTCCCCCGCGACCACACGTTCGGCGGCGGGCCGATCGCCGAGGCCCCGCCGGACCGGCTCGAGAGCTGGATGGCGGGCTTCCTCCCGGCCGCCTGGGCGATCATGCGCGGCGGCGGCGCGGCCCTGGCCCGGCGCGGCTCGGGCACCCTGATCCAGATCTCCGGCGGCTCGGCCCGGCGCGGCATGCCCGGGCGCGGCCCCTGGGCCGCCGCCCAGTTCGCGGCCCGGGCCCTCGCGCAGTCGCTCGCCCAGGAGCTCAGGCCCGCCGGCGTCCACGTCGCGCTGCTCGTGGCCGACGGCACCATCCGCACCGACCGCAACCCGATGGCCCGCCGCCCCGCCGAGGACGCGATGGACCCCGGCGACGTCGCGGCCGCGGTCGCCTACCTGGCGTCGCAGCGGCCCACGGCGTGGACGCACGAGCTCGTCATCACCCCCGCCGGCGACACCTGGGTGCCGTAGCGTCCCTCCCACAACCGGATTCGATCGGGGAGGGTCGCATGTTCGTCGCCGTGGTGGGGAGACGGCTGAAGCCCGGCGTCTCGGTCGAGGACTTCGTGCGCGCCTGGTATCCCGACCGCGGGTTCGACGTGCCGGGGCGAGGGCCGATCCTCGCCCGGGACGTGGCCGACGACCGCGAGGTGCTCACGCTCGCGATCGTCGACCTCGCCGACCGCGAGGCCCTCCAGGAGGCCATGGAGCGGCTCGCCGTCCAGGAGGCGGCGCGCCACGACCGCATCGACGGCCTCGTCGAGTCGTCGCGGGTGCACGCGATCTACGAGGTGCTGGCCGAGTACGACTTCTACAGCGACGAATCGGTGGAGCGGGGGCGCCCCGCCGAGACGGCGTGAGGGCGTACCACGCGCCCGCGAAAGGCGCGTGGTACGCCTTGTCCGTGCATCCCTCGCTCGAGCCGGACGCGCTCCTCTGGGGCTACGCGCGCGGGTGGTTTCCCATGGACGAGCCCGGGGCGGCCGGGCCGGTGGGCATGTACGAGGCCGACCCGCGCGGGCTCATGCCGATCGAGGGCTTCCGCGTGCCCCGCTCGGTCGCGCGGGAGCTGCGGAGCGGCGGCTACGAGATCCGCCTCGACGCGTCGTTCGCGCAGGTGGCGGCGGCCTGCGCCGTGCGGCCGGGCGAGCCGATCTGGCTGACGCCGCGCCTGATCCGGGCCTACGAGCGCCTCCACGGCCTCGGCGTCGCGCACAGCGTGGAGGCGTGGCGCCGGGGGCGCCTCTGCGGGGGCCTCTTCGGGGTCGCCCTCGGCGGCCTCTTCACCTCGGAGTCGATGTTCCACCGCGCCGCCGGTGCTGGGAACGCAGCCCTGGTGGCGGCCGCCGCCATGCTCCGGGGCGCGGGCTTCGAGCTCTGGGACATCCAGATGACCTCGCCCCACACCCGGCGCTTCGGCGCCCGGGACGTCGCCCCGCGCGAGTACCGCCGCCGCCTGCGTGCGGCGCTCGCGGCCGCCCCGGGGCCGCTCAGTCCGCCGCCCGCCGGCTGACCGCCCAGGTCGCGAGGCCGCCGAACACCGCCGCCAGCAGGGCGAGGTGGCCGAGCGTGAGGGTCAGGTCGCCGGCCGGGATGGCCGGCTCGACGAGCAGGGTCTGGAAGGCGTCGAAGGCCGGGCCGAAGGGCACCGCCTCGGAGATCGCCGCCGCGACCTCGGCGTCGGGCAGCAGCCCCAGCGCCAGCAGGGGCAGGGCGAGCATGAGCGCGACCAGCAGCGCGGTGCGGGTCTCGCGCGCGAGCGCGCCGGCGAGGACGCCGAAGGCGCCGAAGGCCAGGCCGGACAGGATCAGCGCCACCAGCCACAGCCCCCAGCGGCCGACCGTGAGGGAGGTGAAGATCGCGACCCCGCCCAGCAGCAGCAGGCCCACGATCAGGCAGGCGGCCGCCGTGAAGGCCATCTTCTCGGCCACGAGGGCGGGCGAGGCGATCAGCCCCCGGCGCAGGCGGGCGAGCGCGCCCTCCTCGCGCTCCGAGGCCATCGCCGCGGCCGCCAGCAGCACGCCCGCAAGCCCCAGGCTGACGAGGAGCGCCCCGGCGAAGCCGAACGCGGACAGCGGCTCGCGGCCTTCCTCGGCCTCGCTCACGTGGAGCTCGATCGGCGAGCGGATGGCGTTCGCCGCGGGCCGGGCGAGGTCGAGGTTGCTCTGCGTCTCGTCGATGAAGTTGAGCAGCGGCGCGAGGCGGCGGGCGGCCGCCGCCTCGCCCGCCCGGCGCAGCTGCGCCTGCACCGACAGCACCAGCTCCCGGCTGCGCCGGAGGCCGAGGGCGTCGCCGCTTCGCCCGAAGATGCCGAGCTCGCCGCCCTCGGTCACGAGGTCCACGAGCTGGAGGACCTGCTCGACGTAGCCGGTCGCCAGGCTCTGGTTGAGGCGGTAGACGGCGGCCTCGAGCCGGCGCTCGATGGCGTCGGACTGGATCGGCGACCGGCGGCTCGCCGTCAGCTCCAGCGCCGGCGGCCGCACGCCCGACTGGAGGTCGGCGATGAAGCCCTCCGGGATCGTGAGGACCGCCGCGACGCGGCCGTCGTCGAGGGCCGTCCGGGCCGCCTCGGGGCTCAGCTCGCGCACGTTGACGTCGTCCGAGAGGCGGTCGACGTAGTCGTCGATGGAGAGGCGGCGGTCGCCGACCTGCACGGAGCGCCCGGACGTGTCGAGGACCACGAGCCCGACATCGGGCTTGCGCTCGTCCGACTGCAGCGCGAGCGCGACGAGCAGCGCGACCAGAAGGGGGTAGGCGACGAGTACGAGCAGCAGCGCCGGCGTGCGGCGCAGCAGCCGGGCGTCCTTCAGGAAGAGGAGCCCGGCGGCCCTCACGCGGGCGGCTCCACGAGCCGCATGAAGGCGAGCTCGGCGGCCTCGGCGCCCGCGCCGTCGCCGATGCCGTGCTCGCGCAGCAGGTCGGCCGGGCTGCCCGCGAAGACGAGCCGTCCGGCGGCGAGCACGGCGATCCGCCCCCCGTGGCGCATCGCCTCGTCGACCGACTGGGTCGAGAACATCAGCGCCATGCCGCCGGCCCGGAGCTGGTCGAGCCAGCCCCACAGGCGGTGGCGCTGGTCGGGGCTGAGCGTCGCGGTCGGCTCGTCGAGCAGGAGGACGCTCGCCTCGCCGGCGAGCGCGATGGCCAGGTTCAGGCGCTGCAGCGTGCCGGTGGAGAGCTTCGCCGCCGCCTGGCCGGCGAAGCGGCCGAGGTCCGCGCGCGCGATGAGGTCCTCCGCCACGGCGTCCGGATCCGGGGCGCCCTCCAGCGCCGCGAACAGGCGCAGGTTCTCCCGCGTCGTCAGGCGCGGGTAGAGCGACGGCCGCTGGGGCACCCAGCCCACCCGCGGGGCGACGCCCTCGGCCCACTCCACGGTCCCCTCGCTGGCGCGCGACACGCCGGCGAGGATCGACAGCAGGGTGGTCTTGCCGGCCCCGTTGGGGCCGAGGAGGGCGACCGACTCGCCCGGCCGCAGCTCGAGGTCGACGCCGTCGAGCGCGGTGAAGTCGCGGTAGCGGCGCCGGAGGTCGCGCGCCACCAGCAGGGGCGCTCCGAGGGTGGTCACGGCACCGCGCGCCCGCTCATCGAGCGCGATTGTAGATCACCCCCCAGGGCGCCCGGCGGCGCTCGGGGCGGGGTCCGCGCGACCGGCTGTGGCGCGCCGTCGCCGGGCTCCGCTAGCCTGGCCCCTCGATGTCGTCCCGACCCAGGTACCCGGCCGGCACGGGGCGCCCGGGGGCGGGGCGGCGCGGGCTGCGCCGCGACCGGCGCGCCCTCATCGCCGCCGCCATCCCCTTGGCCGCCGTCGCGATCCTCGCCCTGATCCTCAGCCTGGGCGGGGGCGGGACGGCCTCCGACGCCGCCGGCCCCCTCGCCACGCCCGTGCCTCCCCCGGCGGAGTCGGGCTCTGGCGGCAAGCCGCCCGAGGTGGTGATCGCCCGCGGCGAGGGCGTCGAGGTCCAGCTGCCGCTCGACTCCCGGCGGGTCACCGCCGCGATGTTCCACCCGGTCAACGACCCCGCCGCCGTGGCGCTCCAGGGCACCGGGTCGATCGAGATCCACCAGGCCGACCGCGGCGACCGCAGCGGCCCCGAGACCGCCGGGCTCGACGTCGGCGCGCCCGCCGGCACGACGGTCTACTCGCCGGTCGACGGCGTCATCGCGAGCGTCAGCGACTACGTGATCTCGGGGCGCATCGAGGGGTACGAGGTCGTCATCACCCCCTCGGTGGCGGCCAGCGGGCTCGTGCTCCGCCTGACCCACCTCGACGAGCCCGCGAACGCCGAGCGGCCGAGCGTCGGGACGCCGGTGCGGGCCGGCGCCACCCCCCTCGGCAGGGTCCGCGACTTCTCGCCGGTCGCCCGCCAGGAGATCTCCGAGTTCACGAGCGACAGCGGCAACCACGTGCACATGGAGCTCGTGCGCACGGAGGGCGACCTCATCCCCTGAGGGCGGATCAGGCCGCGCGGCGGCCCCAGGCCTGCACGATCCGCGGGAAGGCCACCACGGTGCCCTCGCGGGCGCAGAACGCGGCCATCCCCGCGACCACCTCGTCCACCTCGTCGTCCGTGGCGAGCCCCCCGGCGACGAGGCGGGGACGGATGCGCTCCATGGTCACCCGGTTCAGCAGCTTGTGCGGGCCCTCCATGTGCGCGGGCTGGCAGAGGCTCAGCGCGACGTCGTCGAGCCCCGCCGCCGCGACCAGCGCCGGCAGGCGCCGTCCGATCGCCGCGTCGCCGCCGCTCAGGGCCACGGCCTTGACGTAGAGCCGCGCGTACTGGTCGTGGGCCGGGTCAGGGGGTTCGCAGAAGATGCCGCTGAAGTCGGTGTCCTCGACCACCACGGCTCCACCGGGCCGCGCGAGGGCGCTCATCCTCGCCAGCACGACGCCCGGGTCGGAGACGTGCGAGAGCAGGAAGCGCGCGTAGCAGATGTCGAAGCCCGCCTCGGCCCCGCCGTCCTCCGCGAGGCAGTCCTCGGCGTGGAACTCGCAGTCGACGCCGGCCTCCGCCGCGTCCGCGCGCGCCAGCTCGACCACGCTGGCGTCGAAGTCGATTCCGACCACCCGGCCGCCCGGCCCCGCGACCCGTGCCATGTCGATGGCGACGTGCCCGCCGCCGCAGCCGAGGTCCAGGCAGCGGTGACCCTCGGCGAGCCCGAGCCGCTCCAGGAGGGCGAGCGTCGTCGGGCGCATGGCCTCGGCCAGCAGGTCGAGCCGCCGCTTGCCGTCCAGGCCGCCGTCGATCGCGTAGCGCTCGCCGACCCGTCCGTCGCCCATGTCCTCCACCCGGGGATGGTCCCGGCGGGATCGTCCGACGGCCCGCTGTCGCCTGTCAACCGCCGCTAAGGTGGCCGCCGTGCGGGCGCTCCTGATCGGCGACGTGGTGGGAGGGGTCGGCCTGAAGGCGGTGCTGGCGCGGCTCCCCGGGCTGCGCGAGGAGCACGCGCCGGACGTGGTGGTCGTCAACGCCGAGAACGCCGCCGCGGGCGCGGGGACCTCGCCGCGCCAGGCGAGCGACCTCCTCGAGGCCGGCGTCGACGTCCTCACCGGCGGCAACCACACGCTCCAGAAGCGCGAGATCTACCCGATGCTGGAGGCCGAGCCGCGCATGCTGCGCCCGGCCAACATCGCGGCCCGCGCCCCGGGACGGGGGCTGGTGACCGTGGAGACCGCCGCCGGCCCGGTCAGCGTGGTCAACGTCATGGGCTCGGTGTTCATGACCGCCGCCCACAGCCCCTTCGCGGTCATCGACGACCTGGTCGAGGAGGCCCGCCGCGGGGCCGCGGTGGTGCTGGTCGACGTCCACGCCGAGGCCACCAGCGAGAAGATCGCCCTCGGCTGGCACCTCGACGGCCGCGTCTCGGCCGTCGTCGGCACCCACACCCACGTCCAGACGGCCGACGCCCGCGTGCTGCCGAAGGGGACGGCCTACGTGAGCGACCTGGGCATGACGGGCCCGCACGACTCCGTCATCGGGGTCCGCACCGACCTGATCCTCCAGCGCTTCCTCACCGGCAGCCCGGCACGATTCGAGCCGGCCGACGACAACGTCCTCGTCCAGGGGGCGGTCGTGGAGATCGGCGACGGCGGCCGGGCGACCGGGATCGCGACCTTCAGCGTCCCGGGGGAGCCCCCGGGGTAGGGGTTTGGGGGTGTCCCGGCGCCCGCCCCGGCGAAGCCGGTGCGCCGGTCTGCCGGAGGGCCCGGCCAGGGCCCGGAGGCGCGCATGGCCGCCCGCGAGAGGCGGCCATTCGCTTCAGAACCTCACGTGAAGGTGGTTGTCGTGCCGCGGCAGGGCGACGACCCGCTTCCGCGGGCCGGTCAGGCCGGTGCGCGGCCCGATGAACACGACGTCCGCGCCGGCGGCGAGGAAGCGGTCGACCAGGTCCTGGGCGAGGCGGCGGTCGATCTGGGCCACCCGCGTCGGGGCGGCCTCGAGGCGGTCGCGGCGCGGGTAGTAGACGTCCACGTCGAGCCCGTTCTGGTGCGAGACGTGCCCGGGGCCGCCGAAGCGGGGGCCGAACGGGCCGCCCCGAGGGCGGCTGAGGTCGCCCACCAGCAGCCGCGGCGCGCGAGGGTTGGCACGGCGGTGGGCGGCCGCCACAGCGAGCACGGCCCGCACCGTGCGGTCGGCGCCCCACCGCCGCCAGGCGCGGCTCGGCGACCGGTTCCGCCCCGGCTCCCAGGTGGCGAAGTCGCGCCCCTCTGCGGGCAGGCGCACGCCGCCGGCCAGCGCCCCCGCCGAGTGCGAGCCCGACGGCGCCGAGCGGCGCCACTCCACGGGCTCCCAGCCGGGCCGGAAGGCGTCCGGGACGTCACAGCCGGCCGCCGCTCCCGCGACCGCCGCGAGAGCGGCGGCGAGCAGCGGGCGACGGCGCGCGGCGGGCTCAATCGGTGAGGTAGCGCGCGGCCACGGCGCGCTCGGCGCCCTGGGTGTCGGCGCCCGGGCTGCGGAGTATCCGGCCGAGCGGCTGGCCCGCGATGCTGGGCCGCGGCCAGCAGGCCGCGAGCAGGGCGATCAGCGCCGTGTCGCGCAGCACCAGCAGGGCGATCGGCCCCGGCTCGAGGGCCACCAGGTCCCAGTAGCGGTCGGGGAAGTAGGCCAGGGTGAGCAGCATCGCCGCCGCCGCGATCCCGAACGCGGCCGGCCCATAGCGCCCGGCGACCAGGAACACCACCGGCAGCAGCCAGATCAGGAACTGCGGCGACAGCACCTTGCCGGCGACCAGGACGGCGACGATCGTGGCGGCGCAGGCGGCGACGAAGAGGCGCGCGTCGCCGGGCGGGCGGGCCCGGCGCAGCCCGATCCAGAGGCTCCAGGCGATCGCGCAGAGCAGCCCGACGAGGACGGCGGTCGAGATGCCCGCGATCACCGCGGGCCCGGTGCCGTCGAGGCCCTGGCTCCCGAACGAGTTCTCGACCGTGATCGGGATGTCCGCCAGGGCGTGGAGGCCCAGCAGGTAGGCGGCGCCGGTCGACTCGATCTGGAGCGGGCGGTCGATGTGGTATCGGACGAGGTCCCAGGTCCCCGACGGCGAGGCCACGGCGAACGGGACCACGACGACGGCGACCACGGCGAGGCAGCCGGCCAGCCCCGCCCAGGCCGCCCGAGCGCTCGCCCGGTGGCGCTGCCAGATCAGCATCGCCGGCACAAGCGCGAGCGGGATGAGCTTGAGCAGGGTCGCGGCCGCGAGGAGCCCCCAGGCCAGCCGGAAGCGCCCGGCCGCGCCCGCCCAGAGCGTCCAGGCCAGCAGGGCCGCCAGCGCGAGGTCGAAGCGCGTCTCGACCAGGTTGCCCAGCAGAAGGGGGCTGACCGCGACCATGCCGGCGGCGAGGAGCTGGCGGCGCTGGTCGAGCCCGAGCGTCCGGGCGAGGGCCAGCACGCCGAGCGCCGTCGCGCAGAGGCAGGCGCACATCAGGATCGAGAAGCCGACCTCGTACTGTCCCGGCAGGACCCCGGCGAGCCAGAAGAGCCCGGCCGCCAGCGGCGGGTACTCCAGGGAGAAGTCGGCGTAGGGCACCTGGCCGTCGGCGATCTGCTCGTACGCCGCCCGGTAGGTCGGGATGTCGGTGATGCCGCCCTGGTCGTAGAAGGGCGCCAGCTGCAGCGGCACGGCCCAGACGACGATGCACAGCGCCACGACCAGCCAGGGCATGGACCGGGCGCTCACGAGGCCACCGTCACCGGGACGGGCTCGCGCTCGGGGGCGCGGGCCGGGTCGGGGGCGCCCGGGGCCGGCCGGCTCGGCGGCGGCCAGTCCGGCACCAGCGCGAGCAGGGCGAAGGGCAGGAACCAGGGAATGTAGAGGTAGAACCAGTGCGTCACGGTGAGCTCGATGCCGATCATCAGCGCGCCCGAGAGGGCGGCCATGGTGAGGAGGTCCAGGCGCCGCGGCCAGCGCAGGACCGCCAGGGCCGCCAGGGCGACGACCACCATGAGGGCGATCTGGAGCGGGCGCAGGCCCGGGTGCTGCCCCCAGATCGAGAAGGGGGAGTCGCGGTCGAGCTGGTAGCCGATCGTGCGCGACCAGAAGGCCCTGACGCCGTCCAGGCCGTCGAGCAGCAGCACCCAGCCGGTCAGGAGGACTGAGCCCGCGAGCCCGGCGGCGTACGCCAGCAGCTCGCGCAGCCCGCCGCCGCCGCGGGGGAAGGGCCGCCGGCTCCAGAGCGGGAGCAGCACCGCGGGCCCGAACTTGCTCGCGAGGGCGAGCCCGAGCATCAGCCCGCGCCCGAGCGGGTGGCGGAACAGCACCAGGCCCCAGATGAGGGCGGCGGCCACCAGGGAGTCGTTGCTGTTGGTCTCGAGGGCGAAGGCGGTGAAGGGGAACGCCGACCACGCGAGCGCCAGGCCGATGGCGAGGCGCAGGCCGGAGATCGACCAGCCCAGGGCGAGCATGCCCGCGATGCAGAGCACGTCGAAGAGGGTGGCCGCCGCGTGCGCGGCGGGGAGGTCGTCCCAGGTCCCCTGCCAGGGCTCGGCGAGCTCGAAGGGCACGTAGGGGATGTAGGTGAGGGGCCCGTAGGTGTCGCAGGTCCTGCAGTCGTTGGGCATGGTGCCGTACGGGGTCTCGCCGTGGGCGATGCGGTCGGCGCCGATGACGCCCGCGTAGCCCACGTCGATGACGTTCGAGTCGAAGGCGTTGAGCCCGAAGCGCAGGGCGAGCGCGACGACGAGCAGGGTGGCCAGCAGCCACGTCGGCAGCCACCCGCCGAAGACCGGCCGCCGGCCGCCGGGCGCCGACGCCGGGGCGCTCGCGGGCTCCTCGTGGGGCGCCGGCCGCCGCGCCGCCCGCGCCCGGGCGACCCCGATCCAGGCCAGCCGCAGCGCCAGGTAGACCATGGGCGGGTACTGGAGCGGCACCGACGTGAAGATCTCGCCGCGGTTGAACCAGATCAGCGAGATCCCGAACGACAGCAGCACGAGCAGGTCCAGGGTGCGCCACGACAGCAGCCGGCGCGGGCGGGTGGCGGGCAGCAGCGGGATCAGGAAGAGCAGGCAGAGCGGGATCCAGATCGCCGGCCGCGTGATCGCCTTTCCGAAGGCGCCGTCGTAGCCGCGCGCCATCGACCAGGCGACCTGGGGGCCGGTCCGCACCTCGGTGATCTCGCCGCTGTCGTCGGCGACCAGCACCTGGGCCTCGACGGTCTCCTTCCCGTCCTCGTCCTCGCTGACGTAGAAGACCGTGTGGACGCGGGTGGTCTCGTCGAAGTCGTCGGCAGTGCGCGACAGCTCGCGGCCGTCGATCCAGTCGTGAAGGCGCTCCGAGGTGCCGGCGATCGTCTTCACCTCGTCGTCGCTCAGGGAGGGCTTGGCGTCTCGATCGGGCAGGTCGAGCGACCGCTGGATCTCAGCCGCCCGGTTGCCGACCGCGCGCACGAGGCCGTCCGCGGCGCCGGCCGCCTCGGAGGGCGTCGGCTCCTGGACAGCGTTGCCCGCCTGGGCGGCGGCGGGCACGGCCACGGCCAGCAGGGCGGCCACCGCCGCGAGGACGGCGACGCCACGAGTCATGGCGCTACCGGAAGGACCAGCGGCGGTTGAGCAGGAAATTGATGGGCATGACGGCCGCGATCGACAGCGCCTGGGCCGGCACCTCCGGGCTCCCCGCCCTCACCAGCAGCTCGAGGAGCACGAGGTTCAGCCCCAGCGCGACGAGGCTCACGGCCAGGTACCGCGCCCCCTGCTGCAGGGCCGACAGCCCGTGACGGCGGAAGGTCCAGTACTTGTTCCAGAGGAAGTTGTTCGTCCAGGCGACGCAGAAGGCCAGCACCGCGGCGAGGGCGTAGTGCGCGCCGGCGGCGTGGACCAGCAGCGAGAACACCGCGAGGTTCACGAAGTAGCCCGAGGCGCCCACCAGGCAGAAGCGGACGAGCTGGTGCCAGTCCTCCCGCTGGGCGCGGCGGATGTTGGGCACCCGCAGCACGCGCGCCTCGGCGGACGGCACGGGCTGGACATCCCGGGTCGGCACGGATCGCGATCGTACCAGAGCCCCCCCGGGCGCCCGGCGCCGGCGGGCCGCCTACACTGGCCATGACCTCGGCCGCCCCGATGATGGGAGACGCCACGACCCCGCCGACCCCACCGCCTCGGCACCGGCATCACGAGACGGCGCTCACGCCGGGCGACTCGGCGCGCTACGACGCCCGCTTCGCCTCCCGCGCGGCGGGGATCGTCTCGTCGGTCATGCGCGACCTGATGTCGCTCTCGGAGCGGCCCGACATCATCTCGCTGGCCGGCGGCTTCCCGAACACCGAGGCCTTCGCGCGCGAGGTGTTCGACGAGCTCATGGACGCCGTCGCCCGCGACCACCTGGCCTCGTCCCTGCAGTACGGGCCCACCGAGGGGATGGGCGAGCTGCGCGAGCGCATCGTGGACGTGATGGCGCACGAGGGGGCGCGTGCGCGGGTCGAGGACATCATGGTCACCAGCGGCGGCCAGCAGGCCATCGACCTGTCGATCCGGACCTTCGTGAACCCGGGCGACACGGTGCTGGCCGAGGGGCCGACCTATCCCGGCGCGGTGCCCTGCTTCACGACCTACGAGGCCCAGGTCGAGCACGTCCCCATGGACGACGACGGCCTGCGGATCGACCTCGTCGAGGAGGCCCTCGACCGCCTGGCGGCGGAGGGCCGGCCGCCCAAGCTGCTCTACACGATCCCGAGCTTCCAGAACCCGGGCGGCGTGACGATGTCGCTCGAGCGGCGCGAGCGGCTGATCGCCCTGGCCCACCAGCGCGAGCTGCTGATCGTGGAGGACAACCCCTACGGGCAGATCCGCTTCGAGGGCGAGGCCCTGCCGACCCTCTGGGAGCTCGACGACGGCGCCGGCTGGGTGATCTACCTGTCCACCTTCTCCAAGATCCTCGCGCCGGGCCTCCGGGCCGGCTGGGTCGCCGCGCCCGCGGCCGTGCTGCGGAAGATGAACCTCGGCAAGCAGGCGGCCGACCTCGCCTCCTCCACGGTCTCGCAGCGCTTCGTCGTCGAGTACCTGCGTCGCCACGACTGGCGCGAGTACGTCGGCCGGCTCAACGGCATCTACCGGCTGCGCCGCGACGCGATGCTGCGGGCGCTCGAGGAGGAGATGCCTCCCGAGGCGCGCTGGACCCGGCCCACCGGCGGCCTGTTCGTCTGGGCGACGCTGCCGGAGTACCTCGACACCACCAACCTCCTGGCCTCCGCGGTGGAGCGGCACCAGGTCGCCTTCGTGCCGGGCCGCGGGGCCTTCCTCGACGGCCGCGGCGGCCACTCCATGCGCCTCAACTTCTCCGGCGTCCCCGAGGCCGTGATCAGCGAGGGCGTCCGGCGACTCGGGGTCGCGGTCGCCGAGATGACCGAGCTCCACCGGGCGCTGGGCGGGGCCGAGGGGTGAGGGTGGCCGTCCTGAAGGGCGGCCGCTCGCTCGAGCGGGAGGTCAGCCTGCGCTCGGGCGCCAACGCCGAGGCGGCCCTGCGGCGCCTGGGGCACGACGTCCTCGAGGTCGACGTCGACCAGCACCTGGTGCGGACGCTCCGGGGCGAGCGGCCCGAGGCGGCCTTCGTCGCGCTGCACGGCAAGGGCGGCGAGGACGGCACCATCCAGGAGCTGCTGGAGATCCTCGAGATCCCGTACACCGGGCCGGGCGTGCTGGCCTGCGAGCGCGCCTGGGACAAGGTGGTGGCCAAGGCCCACTTCGCGAGCGCCGGGGTGCCCACGCCCCCGGGATACGCCTTCAGCCAGGACGCCTTCCGCGAGCTCGGCGCGGGCGAGGCCATCCCCGAGATCCGCGAGCGGCTCGGGCTGCCCCTGGTCGTCAAGCCGGCCAGGCAGGGCTCGGCGCTCGGCATCACGGTCGCCCGCGACGCCGCCGACGTGCCGGGGGCCCTGATGAACGCCCTCGCCTACGACGACCGCGTCCTCATCGAGGGCTTCGTGGCCGGGCGCGAGCTGGCGGTGTCGGTCATCGGGACGGCCGAGCCCTGGGCCCTGCCCGTGGTGGAGGCGATCCCGCGCGACCGCGAGTTCTACGACTTCGAGGCCCGCTACACGCCCGGGCTGACCGACTTCGTGGCGCCGGCGCGGCTCCCGGACGCCGTGGCCCAGGAGGCGGGCACCCTCGCCCTCCAGTGCTTCCGGGTCCTGGGCTGCCGCGGCCTGAGCCGGGTCGACTTGATGCTCGACGACGACGCCCGGCTCTGGGTGCTCGAGGTCAACGCCATCCCGGGCATGACCGACACCAGCCTGCTGCCGAAGGCCGCCGAGGCGGCCGGGCTCGGGTTCGACGAGGTGGTGGAGCGGATCCTCGCCGACGCCGCCCTCGGCGCCTGACGAGGACCCCCTCCGTCAGCAGGTCAGCTGGAGGTTGAACGCCCGGTCTGCGGCGGCGTTCGTGTTGTCGGTCGTGAGGACGACCAGCCGCTCCGAGTCCACCGGATCGATGGCGGCGCCGATGTCCCCGAGGTCCGCGGCCGAGGACGTCACGATGGTCGCGGTCCACGCGCACTGGCCGACGTTGCGGTTGAGGTCGACGCGGTAGGCGCCCTCGCCCGTGCGCTGCGACGTGAGGCCGCCGCTCGAGCGCGCCAGCGCCCCGTTTGCCCCGACCACCGCCCACGCCGGCAGGCGCCCGGAGAGGGACGAGGACAGCTTGGCCTCCGAGACGGCCCCGTTGACGATCTTCGCCCCGGTCACCGAGCCGTCGCGCAGGTCCTGGGAGCGCCACCCGATGACCTTCTGGGGCAGCTTGGGCTGCCGCCGGATGGGATCCAGGAGCTGGAGGCTCTCGTTGCTCCTGCGGACGGCTGCGATGGAGACGCGCTGGTTGGTGCGCAGCTGCTCGGCAGTGACGGCGAAGCCGCCCTGGGCCGAGGCGTCCTCCGTCGCCGCCTCGACCGCGACGACGGTCCCGAGGCCCAGGGCGACGCCGGCCGCCACGCCGACCCACCACCGCGTCCTCATCAGCAGAACACCTGGAGGTGGAAGCCGGCGTTCACGGCGTTGCCGTTGGCGAGGAACGTCCGCACGATCAGCTGGGTCCGCGCGACGTCGGTCGTGTCGAGCGCGAGCCGGATCGAGGCCGCCGTCGGGATTGGCGGCACGTCGTCGCCGACGGTCGCCGACCACGAGCAGGTGCTGATGTTGCGGATGAACTTGACCCGGTAGTTGCCCTCGCCGACCAGCTGGGAGCTCACCGCGCCGCGCCCGCGGACGAGGTTGGAGCCGACGGCCCCGCTGCTGACCGCGTAGAGGGGCGCCGCGGCCCCGAGCGCGGCGATGTCCTTCTGCGCCTGATTGACCCGCTTCACGGCGGCGATCGAGATCCGCTGATTCGTCCTCAGCTGCTCCCGCGAGAGCGTGAACCCCGATTGAGCCGACGCCTCGTCCGTCGCCGCCTCCACCCCCACGACGGTGCCGAGCCCGAGCACGAGGCCCGCCGCCACCGCGATCCACCAGCGTCCCGTCATCCTGACCCCCTTCCATCCCTGGTGATGCGGACGGGGGAACGCTACGCCGCGCGCCCGGGCCCCGGCGCGGCGTTCACGGGACTCTTACCGCCCTCGAATCGCCGCCAGCGGACTGTTTGGCGACGATAAGAGGGCGGCGGTTCGCCGCCCGGCGGAGCGTCAGCGAGCGGCTCCGGACTCTCGCAGCGCGAGGAGGGCGTCCAGAGTGGTGTTCACGGGCGTCGGGAGGCCCAGTCGCGCCCCCTCGCGGGCCAGGAAGCCGCAGAGCGCGTCGCGCTCGAGGCGCTTGCCGGCCTCGAGGTCCTGGGCGGTGGAGGGGCGGTACCCGATCAGCTGCTCGTTGGGCCGCGCCATCTCGTCGACCTCGGCCTGGGTCAGCGTGACCCCGTGGGCGGCGGCGACGGTCACCACCTCGCCCATCGCGGCGCGCACGAGGCGCTCGGAGGCGGGGAGGGCCAGGGCCTCCCCGGCCGTCGCGCCGGTGACGGCGCAGATCGCGTTGAAGCCGGCGTTCCAGAGCAGCTTGTGCCACTGGTCGCGGACGATGTCCTCCGAGAGGACGACGTCCCAGGAGTCCACGACGACCTCGTACGCGGCCCGGGCGCCGTCGGCGCCCGCCGGGTGGCCGATGCGCACCCAGCCCTCCGCCTGGTGGTGGACGACGCCGGGCTCGGCGATCCTCACCCCCACGAAGGCGATGCCGCCGAGCGCCCGCTCGTGACCCAGGGCCGACCCGATCCGGCCCACGTTCTCCACCCCGTTCTGCAGGGAGAGGACCGGCGTCCCGGGCGGGACGGCGTCCCGCAGGGCGCGCGCCGCCGCTAGGGTGTCCTGCGACTTGGTGGTGACGATCACCAGGTCGGCCGTCGCGGGCTCCGGACGGGCGCGGGCGGCGACCGGGGCCTCCCAGCGGCGCCCGTCGGCCTCGTGGACGACCACCGCCCCGCGCTCTCGGAGGGCTTCCAGATGGGCTCCCCGCGCCACCAGCGTCACCTCGTGCCCGTCCCGGGCGAGCAGCGCGCCGTAGTACGAGCCGACCGCTCCGGCGCCCATCACGAGCACTGATGCCAGCTGAGCCCCCCTCCCCCGGCGGCCGCCTCCTCGTGGAGGAGGACGGGACCGCGCTCATCCTGCGGATCTCGAACCCCGGGCGCGCGAACGCCCTCGACGAGGCCATCCTCGACGCGCTCGCGAGCCTACTTCACGCGCCTCCGCCGGCCGCGCGGGCCGTCCTGCTGGGCGGCGACGGCGACCGCCACTTCTCGGCAGGGCTCGACCTCGGCGGCGCCGACGGCGACCCGGTCGGGCGGATCCGCGCCGGCGAGCGGCGGCTCGGGGCGGCCGTCGCCGCGATCGCGGACTGCCCGGTCCCCGTGATCGGCGTGATGAACGGCGCCGCCGCCGGCGGCGCCCTGGAGCTGGCGATCGCCTGCGACTGGCGCATCGCTGCGGCAGGGGCCCGCCTGGCGATGCCGGCGACCCGGTTCGGCGTCGTCTACACGGCCGACGGCCTGCGGCGCTTCGTCGCCGCGATGGGCCCGAGCCGCACGCGCCGGATGTTCCTCACCGGCGCCCCGATCGGGGCCGACGAGGCCCTCGCGATCGGCCTGGTCGACCAGGTGGTCGAGCCGCCGGGGCTGTGGGCGGCGGCGCTGGAGGCGGCGGGCGAGGTCGCGGCCGGCGCGCCGCTCGCGGTGGCGGGCACGCGCGCGGTGGTGCGGGCGCTCTCGGACGGCTCCCCGCCCGCCGACGTCGAGGAGACCGCGCGGCGCTGGCGCGAGCGCGCCTACGCGTCGGACGACGTCCACGAGGGCCAGGCCGCCTACCGCGAGCGGCGGCCGCCGGAGTTCACCGGGCGCTGACCGGCCGCACCCGTGGCCCCCGCCCGGCCACGGCGATCGTGCGCCGGCGCGAGGCGCCGTCCGCGGGCAGGACGACGTAGTCGGGGTGACGGACGGTCGTCGGCAGGTACCGCACCCGCCGCACCCGCGACCGGCGCTCGCCGACGGCCAGGTCGAGCACGGCGACCAGGCCGTCCTGGGAGGCGCCGGACTGGTTCGAGACGAGGTTCCCCTCGCCGAACACCACGGGCTTGCGGTTGACGAAGCCGATGGGCTGGACGACGTGAGCGTGCTGTCCGACCACCGCGGTCACGGCGGGCGAGGCGGTGAGCCGGCGGGCCAGCAACCGCTGGAAGGCCGTGGGCGCGTGCCGGTACTCGGCGCCCCAGTGGACGTTGACGACGACGGCGTCCGCCCCGGCGCGGCGGGCCCTGCCGGCGGCCGCCAGGA
This sequence comes from Miltoncostaeaceae bacterium, assembly GCA_036257075.1. Classification (GTDB taxonomy): domain Bacteria; phylum Actinomycetota; class Thermoleophilia; order Miltoncostaeales; family Miltoncostaeaceae; genus DATAGF01. The sequence continues at coordinate 13 of DATAGF010000129.1, read as the reverse complement.
TCGCCCCGGGATC
>DATAGF010000126.1:0-2113 GCA_036257075.1 Miltoncostaeaceae bacterium | reverse complement strand
CGACATCGACATCGAGGTCGACGACAACGTCCTCACCCTCAGGGGCGAGCGGCGCTTCGAGGAGAAGGTCGAGGAGGGGCGCTACTACCGCGTGGAGCGGGCCTACGGGTCCTTCCAGCGCAGCGTCACCCTGCCCCAGGGCGTGAAGCCGGACGAGATCACCGCCACCTTCGACAGCGGCGTGCTGACCGTGCGCGTGCCGAAGGCGGAGGAGGTCAAGCCGCGCAAGATCGCCGTGGCGGCGGCAAACGGGGCCGAGACGGCGTGAACCACGCCGACCCCTACCGGGCTCCGGAGCCTCCCGCTCCGGAGCCCCCGGCCGGGTCCGCCGAGGCCGAGGAGGAGGCGCCCGCCCCCGCCGAGCAGAACGGCTCGGAGGACCTGGCGCGCGCCGAGGCCGAGCGCGACCAGTACCTGGACGCGCTCCAGCGCCTGAAGGCCGAGTTCGACAACTACCGCAAGCGCACCGAGCGCGACCGCGAGGCCGTCGTCACGGGCGCCCAGCGGGAGCTCGTGCGCGGGCTGCTGCCGGTGATGGACAACCTGGAGCGGGCCGTGGCGGCCCTCGGCGAGCGGGGCGACGAGATCGTCGCCGGCCTCGAGATGGTGCGCGGCCAGCTGGCGGGCCTGCTCGCCGGCCACGGCGTCGAGGAGATCGAGGCCGACGGCCGCCTGTTCGACCCCAACGTCCACGAGGCCGTGGCCCAGCTGCCGTCGGCCGACCACCCCGAGGGGGCGGTCGTCGAGGTGATCGAGAAGGGCTACCGCATCTCGGACCACGTGCTGCGCCCGAGCCGGGTGGTGGTGGCCGCGACGCCGCCGCCGGCGGCCGGCGAGGGCGACGCCGGCGCGGCCGCGTAGCGAGGGGGCCCGGGTGGACGACCTCTACGCGACGCTCGGCGTCTCGCGCACCGCGAGCACCGACGAGATCAACAAGGCCTACCGGAAGCTGGCGCGGGTGCACCACCCCGACGCCAACCCGGACGACCCCAAGGCGGAGGAGCGCTTCAAGGAGATCTCCCACGCCCATGACGTCCTGTCCGACGCGGACAAGCGCCGCGAGTACGACGCCATGGCGGCCTTCGGCGGGCGGCGCCCGAACGGGGCGGGCCCTGGCGCAGGCGGGACCTGGACGGCCGGCGAGGGCGGCGGGTTCGGCGACTTCGCCGACCTGTTCTCGTCGATCTTCCGCGGCGGCCGCGGGCAGGACCCGCGGGAGCCGACCGCCCGCCGGGGGGCCGACGTGGAGGTGGAGGTCAACCTGTCCTTCGAGCAGGCCATGGCCGGCGCCCAGGTGCCGGTGCAGGTCGAGACGCCGGTGGCGTGCGCCGACTGCAACGGCAGCGGCGCCAAGCCCGGCACGAGCCCGCGCCTGTGCCCCGAGTGCAAGGGCCGCGGCGTGCGCGGCCGCGACGTGGGGTCGTTCGCGTTCAGCGAGCCGTGCCCGCGCTGCGGCGGCAACGGCACGGTCATCGACGACCCCTGCCCGACGTGCCGCGGCACGGGCAGCACCTCGACGCGCTCCCAGATCAAGGTGAAGATCCCGCCGGGGGTCAAGGACGGCACGAGGATCCGGCTCAAGGGCAAGGGGCAGGCCGGCGTGCGCGGCGGCCCTGCGGGCGACCTGCAGGTGATCACCCGAGTCGCGCCCAGCCGCCTCTACACGCGCCGGGGCGACGACCTCGTCATCGAGGTCCCGGTGACCTTCTCGGAGGCCGCCCTCGGCGCCCAGGTCGAGGTCCCGACGATCGACGGGCGCGTGAAGCTGCGGGTGCCTCCGGGCAGCGCCGACGGCCGCCAGCTGCGGCTGGCCGGCAAGGGCGCTCCGCGCCTGAAGGGCGAGGGCCGCGGCGCCCTGATCGCCAAGCTGCGCGTGCAGGTGCCGCGCGAGCTGTCGGACGACCAGCGGGAGGCGCTGGAGCGCCTGGCGGCGCTCGACGACGGCGACCCGCGGGAGGCGCTGTTCCGATGAGCACCAGCCGGCGCCCCACCGCGACCTTCCTCATCGGCATCGCGGCCGAGCTCGCGGGGATGCACCCGCAGACGCTGCGCGTCTACGAGCGCCGCGGGCTGATCACCCCGCGGCGGAGCGCGCGGAACACGCGCCTCTACT
>DATAGF010000121.1:0-8868 GCA_036257075.1 Miltoncostaeaceae bacterium | reverse complement strand
CCGCTCCCGAGCCCGAGCCCGCCCCCGAGCCGGTCGCCGAGGCGCCCGCGCCCGCGCCCGAGCCCGCCCCCGAGCCGGTCGCCGAGGCGCCCGCGCCCGAGCCGGAGCCCGCGCCCGAGCCGGTCGCCGAGGCGCCCGCGCCCGAGCCCGAGCCCGCCCCCGAGCCGGTCACCCCCGAGCCCGAGCCCGAGCCCGAGCCCGCGCCCGAGCCCGTGGCCCGCGAGCCCGAGCCCGAGCCGGAGCCCGCGCCCGCCCCGGAGCCAGCGCCCGAGCCCGCGCCCGTCGCCGAGGCGCCTGCCCCGCAGCCGGCGCCCGCCCCCGCTGAGCCGGCCGCCCGCGAGCCCGAGCCGGCGCCGCGCGCCCCGGCGCCCGCGCCGGCGCGCCCGGCCGGCAACGGCGCCGCGCGCGCCGACGCCCCCGCGGGGCGCGGCAAGCGCAGGCGCGTGGTCATCGACCCCCAGGCCGGGCGGCGCGGCCCCGCGGGCCCGGGCCGCGACCGCCGCCAGCGCCCCCCGCGCGTCGAGGAGAAGCCGGCCGCGCCAGTCGCGCCGGCTGAGCTGCCGCCCGTCGAGGTCGCCTCGGGGGCGACCGTCAAGGACCTGGCCGAGGCCCTCGGCGTCTCGACCGCGCAGATCATCAAGACCCTCATGGGCCTCGGCGAGATGGCCACTATCACCCAGTCGCTCTCGGACGAGGCCATCGAGCTGATCGCCGCCGACCTCGAGCGGGGCGTCAGCATCGTGCACGCCGAGGAGGAGGCCGAGCGCCCCGAGGAGTTCGACGACGCCGACGAGGACATGGTCGCCCGCGCCCCCGTGGTCGCGGTCATGGGCCACGTCGACCACGGCAAGACCTCGCTGCTCGACGCCATCCGGTCGACCGAGGTGGCGGCCGGCGAGGCGGGCGGCATCACCCAGCACATCGGCGCCTACCAGGTCCGCCACGACGGCCGCGAGATCACCTTCCTCGACACGCCGGGCCACGAGGCCTTCACCGCGATGCGCGCCCGCGGGGCGAAGATCACGGACGTCGCCGTGATCGTGGTCGCCGCCGACGACGGCGTCATGCCGCAGACGCTCGAGGCGATCGACCACGCCCGGGCCGCCGAGGTGCCGTTCATGGTGGCCGTCAACAAGATCGACAAGGAGAACGCGAACCCCGACCGCGTGCGGCAGGAGCTGTCGCAGCGCGAGGTCATCCCATCCGACTGGGGCGGCTCGCACGAGTTCGTGAACGTGTCGGCGATCGAGGGCACCGGGATCGACTCCCTGCTCGAGACCGTCCTCCTGGTCGCGGACGCCGACGCCGAGCCCAAGGCCAACCCGGCGCCGGAGGCGTCGGGGACCGTCATCGAGTCGCGGCTCGACCCGGGGCGCGGCCCGGTCGCCACCCTGCTGATCCAGCGCGGCACCCTCCGCGTCGGCGACGTGATCGTGGCGGGCGACGTCTTCGGGCGCGTGCGGGCGATGGCCGACTACACGGGGACCCCGATCGCCGAGGCGGCGCCGTCGGTGCCGGTCGAGGTGCTCGGGCTCGGCGGCGTCGTCGACGCCGGCGAGCGCTTCCGCGTGGTGGAGAACGAGCGCGAGGCGCGCCAGCTGGCGGCCGAGCGCAGCCAGCGCCTGCGCGCCGAGGAGTTGGCCAACCGCCGCCCGGTGTCGCTGGACGACGTCTTCGCCCGCATCCGCGAGGGAGGGCTCAAGGAGCTCAACATCATCATCAAGGGCGACGTGCAGGGCTCAGTCGGGGCCCTGGGGGACGCCCTCGAGAAGGTCGAGCAGACCGAGGTGCGGCTGCGCGTCATCCACACCGGCGTGGGCGCGATCAACGAGTCCGACGTCATGCTGGCGTCGGCGTCGCAGGCCATCATCATCGGCTTCAACGTCCGGCCGCGGCCCGAGGCCAAGCAGCTCGCCGACCGCGAGGGCGTGGACATCCGCACCTACCGGGTCATCTACCGGGCGATCGAGGACGTCCGCGACGCCCTGGTCGGCCTCCTCGAGCCCGACGTGGTCGAGGACGTGATCGGCGAGCTCGAGGTCCGGGCGACCTTCCGCGCCAGCCGCCTCGGGACGATCGCGGGCTGCTACGTCACCGAGGGCGTCGTGCGCCGCAACTCGCTCGTGCGCCTCGTCCGAGAGGGCACGGTGGTGCACGAGGGCCGCATCGCGTCGCTGCGCCGCTTCAACGAGGACGCTCGCGAGGTCACGGCCGGGTTCGAGTGCGGCCTCCTGATCGAGGACTACAACGACGTCAAGGAGGGCGACCAGATCGAGGCCTACGAGCTGCGCGAGGTGGCCCGCACGTCGCAGGCCGCGGCCGCGCCCGCGGAGTCCTCGCCGGCCCCCGCGGCGGCCGAGTAGCGGGGTCGCCCGGGGTGGAGTGCGGTCACGTCGGCATCCTGACCGTCGATCTCCACCTGCCGGACGGCGCGTCCCTGAAGACCAAGCGCAGGGAGCTGCTGCGCCTCAAGAACGCGCTCGCCAGGCGCTTCTCGTGCGCCGTGGCGGAGGTCGACCACCACGATCTCTGGCAGCGGTCGCGCCTGACGCTGGCGATCGTGGGCCGCGAGGCGGGTGAGACGGACGACCGCCTGCTCCAGGCCTCGCGCTTCCTGCACTCCGACGAGGCCTTCCAGGTGGTGGACGAGGCGCGGGAGCTGATCGCGGTCTCCGGCGAGCCGGGCTGGCGCTCGGAGGCGCCGGCGTGAGCCCGCGCGAGCGGAGCACGCGCATGCGCCGGGTGGACACGGCGATGCGCCAGGTGCTGGCCGACGCGGTCACGCGCGACCTCTCCGACCCGCGGCTGGGCTTCGTCACGATCACGCGCGTCGAGGCGACCCAGGACACGCGCGAGGCGAAGGTGTGGTTCAGCACCCTGCGGCCGCGCGACCGTGCGGCGAGCCAGGAGGCCCTCGAGTCGGCGCGCGGCCTGCTGCAGGCGCGTCTGGCGGCCGAGCTCAAGTCCCGCCACACGCCCCAGCTCACCTTCCACTACGACTCAACCGAGCAGGACGCGGCCCGCCTCACCCGGCTCATCGACGAGGTGACGACCAGGGCGGACGACCCGTGAGCCGCGTCGCCGCCCGGCGGGACGCCTCGCGGGCCGACGTCGCCGAGGTCATCGCCCGTCCCGGCGAGCGCCTGGTCGTCACGGCCCACCACAACCCCGACGGCGACGCCATCGGGTCGATGCTCGGGCTGGCCAAGGCGCTCCGCGCCGCCGGACAGGACGTGGTGCTCGCCCACCCTGACCCCGACCCGGTGCCGAGCGACCTGGCGTTCCTGCTCGACCGCGGCGAGGACATCCTCCCGGCGCTGCCGGCCGACCTGGGCGAGCGCGTGCTGGTGGCCGTCGACTGCGCCAGCGAGCACCGCCTCTGGCACGAGCCCGTGCACGAGGGCGCGCGCCTGGTGGTCAACATCGACCACCACCACGACAACACCCGCTTCGGCGACCTGAACCTGGTGGAGCCGCTCGCCTCGAGCAGCGCCGAGGTGGTGGCGGGCGTGATCGAGGCGGCGGGCTGGCCGATCACAGCCTCCGTCGCGGTCCCGCTCTACGTGGGCCTCGTCACGGACACGGGCCGCTTCGGCTACTCCAACACCCGCCCCGAGGCGCACCGCCTGGCGGCGGCGCTGATCGAGGCTGGCGTGGACCCCGCGGAGATGGCGCGCCGCCTCTACGAGGAGCAGCCGCTCGACCGCATGCTCCTGACAGGGCGCGCCCTGGAGCGGGCCCGGCCCCTGGCGGGCGGCAGGGCGCTGGCGGCGGTCCTGACGCGCGATGACTTCGCCGCGGCGGGCGGCGACGACACCGAGAACATCGTCGAGGCGCTGCGCGCCGTCCGCGGCGTGCGCGCGGCCGTCTTCGTGCGCGAGGCCGGCCCCGACGGGGCCTGGCGGGTCTCCCTTCGGACCGCCGACCCAGACGTGGACGTCTCCGAGATCGCGCGCCAGGGCGGCGGGGGCGGCCACCGCGCCGCGGCGGGCTTCAGCACCCGCCGCGACCCCGACGAGCTGCTCGAGTGGATCGGGCGCGAGCTCGAGGCGCGCTTCGACCGCGACGGCGATGGCTGAGGCGGCCGCCGCGGTGCGGCCCGCGCTCTGGCTCGTCGACAAGCCCGCCGGGCCGACCTCGCACGACGTGGTCGCCCGCATCCGGCGCGGCCTGGGGCGGAAGGTGAAGGTGGGCCACGCCGGCACCCTCGACCCGTTCGCGACGGGCCTGCTGGTCGTCCTGGTGGGCCGCGCCACCCGCCTGGCACCCTACGTGACGGCCCACGACAAGTCCTACCTCGCCACCCTGCGCACAGGCTTCATCTCGGCGACCGGCGACCCGGAGGGTCCGGTCGAGCCGTCCGGCGACCCGGCGACGGCCGCGGCGGTCGCCGACGTCCTGCCGTCCTTCGCCGGGCGCCGGCTCCAGCGGGTCCCCGCCCTGGCGGCGGTCAGGGTCGAGGGCGAGCGGCTCTACCGGCGCGCGCGCCGCGGCGAGCCCGTCGAGGGGCCCGAGCGCGAGATCGAGGTGCACGAGCTGCGGCTGGCCGAGGACCACGGGGAGGGGGTCGTCACGCTGGCGGTGCGCTGCTCCGCCGGGACCTACGTGCGGCGGCTGGCGAGCGACATCGGCGAGCGGCTCGGCTGCGGAGCCTACCTCACGGCGCTCCGCCGGACGGCCGTCGGCGGCCTGTCGGTCGACGACGCCGTCCCGCCGGACGCCGTCGGCCCCGCCGGCGGCCTCGACCCCTCGCGGGGCCTCGGGATGCCGGAGCGGGTCCTCACCGACGAGGAGCTCGCCGACGTCCGCCACGGGCGCCCGGTGCCGGCGGGGGAGGCCGGGTGGGGCGAGGGGCCGGTGGCGCTGCTGGCGCCGGACGGACGCCTGGTCGCGGTCGCGCGCCTGGGCGGTGGCGGCCTGCGACCGGCGGTGGTGCTGGAGGACCCCGCGTGAGGCGCTACCAGTCGCTGGGCGACCTGCCGCTCGGGGCCCCGCGGCGGGTCGTCGCCATCGGCACCTTCGACGGCGTCCACCTGGGGCACCAGGCCGTGATCCGGCGGTCGATCGAGATGGCGGCCGAGCGGCGCCTTCCAGCGATGGCGCTGACCTTCGAGCCCCAGCCCATCGCGGTCCTGCGCCCCGAGCTGCGCCCCGCGGTCCTCACGCCGATCGGGCTGAAGAGCCAGCTCATCGAGCGCCTCGGGGTCGAGGAGCTGCTGGTGGTGCCCTTCACGAAGGCCTTCTCGCGGATCCGCGCCGAGCGCTTCGCCGAGATGCTCGCCTCGGCGCCGATCAGCGCCGAGGCCGTCGTGGTGGGGGAGAACTTCCGCTTCGGCCACGGCGGCGCGGGCACCGTCGCGATGCTGAGCCAGTTCGGCCGCTCCCGCGGTCTGCGCGTGGAGTCGCCGGCGACGGTCACCAGCCCCGACGGCAAGCCGGTCTCCTCGACCCGGATCCGCCGCCTGGTCGCCACAGGCCAGGTCGCCGCGGTGATCCCGCTCCTCGCGCGGCCCCACTCGGTCGAGGGCGTGGTGGTGCCCGGCGACCAGCGCGGCCGCGCCATGGGCATCCCCACCGCCAACCTCGAGGTCCCGGCCGACATCGCCCTGCCCAGCCGCGGCGTCTACGCCGGGCGGGCGGTCCTCGAGACCGGCCGCAGCGCCGCCGCCGTCAACATCGGCGTGGCCCCGACGTTCACCGCCGCCGACGCCCGCGCCACCCTCCGCATCGAGGCCTTCCTCCTCGACCACGACAGCAGCGACCTCTACGGCCGCACGATGCGGATCGAGTTCCTCGAGCGCCTCCGCGACGAGCGCCGCTTCGACTCGCCGGACGCCCTCGTCGCCCAGATCACCCAGGACATTGAGCGAACCCGCGACATCGCCGCCCGAGCCGCCGAGGGCGCCACCGCCTGAGCCGCCGTCGGCGCCCCACTAGGGGCGTCGAATTGTGAACGTGCCAATTGGCCACGCATGACTTGGCCAATTGGCCGGATCCTCGGATCCGCTCGGTGAGCGGTCTCTCAGCACGCTCGTCGCGCTGCGACGGAGGCGATCGAGGGCTTCCGAATTGTGAACGTGCCAATTGGCCACGCACGGCTCGGCCAATCGGCACGCTGGCCCGCCGGCCGGGAAGGGGCTAGCGTGACCCGGGTGAGCGCGGAGTTCGTGACGGCCGCCCCGCCCCCCGCCCTGGCGGGCCAGGTGATCCGCCTGACGGGCTACGCGGACCGCGCGCCGGCGCCCGTGACGTTCCGGGAGCTGCCGTGCACCTACGTGCCGGTGATCATCGACATGGACGCCGGCTGGAGCATCGCGGATGGGCGCCGGCCGGAGCGGCCGCCGGAGCGGCTGGGGTCGTTCGTGGCCGGGCTCACCGACGGGCCGGTGATCGTGAGCCACGGCGGGTCGGCGCGCTGCCTGCAGGTCGACCTCGCCCCGCTCGCGGCCCGGCGGCTGCTCGGGCTGCCGATGAGCGAGCTCGCCAACCGGTCGGTGTCGCTGGAGGACGTGCTCGGGCCGTCGGCCGCCGAGCTGGCGGGGCGGGTCGCCGACGCGCCGGGGTGGCCGGAGCGCTTCGCGCTGGTCGAGCGCGCCCTGGCGGCGCGGCTCGCCGAGGCGCCGGCGGTCGACCCGGGGGTGACCTGGTCTCTCGGCGTGCTGGCCGGCAGCGGCGGGCGGGCGCCGATCGGTGCGCTGGCGGGCGAGCTCGGCTGGAGCCACCGCCGCCTCATCGCGCGCTTCCGCGACGCCGTCGGGATGCCGCCCAAGCGGGTCGCCCGCATCCTGCGCTTCGAGCGCCTGACGGCGCTGGTCGGCGCCGACCCGTCGATCGGCTGGGCCCGGGCGGCGGCGGAGTGCGGCTTCGCCGACCAGGCCCACCTCGCCCGCGAGGTCCGCGACCTCTCCGGCCTCACGCCAACGCGGCTCGTCGCCGACCCGACCGTCAATTCCGTGCAAGACCGCCCGGAGGACCCGCCCTAGCCTGGCCCCAGTCTCACCCCACGAGCGAGGAGCCGCGATGACCGAGACCACGACCCTCCAGGGCGCCTTCCCGATCGTCCCCTACAAGGAGCCGCGCGCCGCCATCGACTGGCTCGCACGGGCGTTCGGGGCAGAGCCGACCGCCGTCTACCCGCCCGAGCCCGACCAGCCGCTCGTGCACGCGGAGGTGCGCGTCGGCACCGGCATCGTGATGCTCAGCGACGTCGACCGCGCCGGCGAGTCACCCTTCGCCATGGCCGGGCCGGTGGTGGTGTACGTCGTGGCCGACGACCCCGACGCCCTCCACGAGCAGGCCGTCGCCGCGGGCACGGAGATCGTGCGCGGCCTCACCGACCAGGACTACGGCTCGCGCGAGTTCGCCGCCCGCGACCCGCACGGCAACGTCTGGAGCTTCGGGACTTACCGGCCGGTCACCGCGTAATCGCCGTCCCCATCAGGATCGCAGCACCCTCACCGCCTCCTGGGCGCAACCTGGGCGCAACCCGGCTCGCTCCAGCTCGGCCCGCGCGGCCTCGATGGCGTCGACCATGGTCACGCTCGGCGCCAGGCGGGCCTCCTCGAAGACGTGGGCGTAGCGGCGCCAGACCAGCTCGCCGGATGCGTGGCCCAGGGCCGCGCTCACGAGCAGCGGCGAGCGCCCCTCGTGGATCAGGAGGCTGGCGTAGGTGTGGCGGCCGTCGTACGGGGTCGCCTTCACCCCGGCCGCGGTGGCCGCCGGGCGCCAGACGCCCCTGCGCCAGACGTCCAGGTCCAGGTGCCCGCCCCGGTCGTGGGCCGCCACCAGGGCGTCGGGCTCGGCCCGCCATGGGCGCAGCAGCGCGAGGTCGCGGGCTAGCGGCGGGATGACCTCCACGGAGCGGCGCTGGTGCGTCTTGGTGGGCTTGCGCTCTCCGTAGGTGTAGGCGGCGTCGATGACCAGGGTCCGGCCCACGGAGCCCCAGGTCAGCGCCAGGGCCTCCTCGGGCCTGAGCCCGGCGTAGGCCAGGAGCCCGACGAGGACCACGTCGCGCATCGTCGGCATCGCCGCCCGGATGCGCTCGACCTCGAGCGGCGCGAGCGCGTGCGGTCGGGCCACCTGATGCGGGAGGCGGCGGATGCCGGAGCAAGGGTTGGCGGGCAGGAGCCCATCGCGGACGGCGGCCCCGAGCGCGGCCGACAGCACCGACATGGCGGAGTTCACCGTGTTGGGCGGGCAGCCCGCGGCCTGGATCTCGGCTCGCCAGTCGCGCACGCGGGCGGGCCCCAGGTGGCGAAGCTGCACCGCGCCCAGGTACGGCACCACCCAGCGATCGAGGACCCGTCCGTGGACGCTGCGGGTCGAGCGCGCCCAGGCGCCTGAGTCCCTGGCCCACCAGGTGCGAAGCCACTCGACCAGCGCGTCCCGCGAGGGGACGCCCGGGGCGTGGGCGCCGAGCTGGGCCTGGCGCCGGACCTCGCGCTCGAAGGCGACCGCGTCGGCCTTGCGCTGGAAGCTGCGCGAGTGGTGCCGGCCCTCGGCGAGCCAGCGGGCGACCCAGGTGACGTGGCCGCCGTCGCGCTCGCGGCGGGTGACGCTCACGAGGAGGCCTCCTCGGGCTCGAGGTCCCTGTCGGGGTCGCCGAACTCTGGGTCGTCGCGCAGCGCGCGGCGGTAGTCCTCGATCGGCGCGTCGAAGTGGGCCAGCACGCGCAGGCGCGCCCAGTCTCGACGGCGAGGTGCAGCGGGTCGCCGCCGACGCGCTCGAGGCCGGCCTCGATGAGCGGCTCCGGCCTTGGCTCGCGCCAGGGGATCTCCTCGAGGAACGCCTGCGCCATGCGCCGCGCCCAGTACACCTGCAGCGCCTCGCAGGCCTCGGCGACGTCGAGGAGGTGCCTGACCCGCTCGA
>DATAGF010000002.1:0-3250 GCA_036257075.1 Miltoncostaeaceae bacterium | reverse complement strand
GCGTGCGCCATCTCGCTGGCCCGCGTCCTGATCGGCCTGCACTATCCGGGCGACATCGCCGCGGGGGCCGCCATCGGCCTGGCGGCGGCCGCCTTCGTCCACTTCGTCGCCATGAGGCCGCTGCGGTGGGTGATCGCGTGGGTCGGTCGCGTCACCGATCCCCTCCTGCGGCCGCTGTGGCGCGGAGTCGACGCCGCGCGGAGCGCGCCTCGCCGGCACTGACGCCCCCCGCCGCCGACCCGCTGCGGCGGGCCCCGTGAGCGGCGCGGTCGCGCTCAGCGCGTTCCTGGCGGCCTCCATCGAGGTCGTCGAGATGGTCGCGATCGTCGTCGCCGTCGGGGTCGCGCGCTCGTGGAGGGCCTCGCTGCTCGGGGCCGCCGGCGGGCTCGCGGTGCTGGGGGCGTCGGTCGGGGCGCTGGGCCCGGCGCTGGGATCGGTCCCGCTGGAGCCCCTGCGCCTCGTGGTCGGCGCGCTCCTGCTCGTCTTCGGGCTCGGGTGGCTGCGGAAGGGCGTCCTGCGGATCTCCCAGGAGGGCTGGATGGCCGGCGCCGTCGGGGACGACGACGTCGAGGCGGGCCCCGGGGCGGGCTTCGACGCCACGGCGTTCGTGCTCTCGTTCAAGGGCGTCTCCCTGGAGGGGCTCGAGATCGCGATCATCGTCGTCGCCCTGGGCGCGGGCGCCGGCGCGGTCGGGTCGGCGGCCATCGGAGCGGGCGCTGCGGTGGTCCTGCTCGGCGCCCTCGGGGCCCTGACGCACCGGCTGATGGCCCGCATCCCCCGCCGGGTGCTGCAGCTCGGGGTCGGGATCATGCTGGCCGCCTTCGGCACCTTCTGGGCCGTGGAGGGCGTGGGCGGCCATTGGCCCGCGAACGAGGCGGCGATCCCCGCCCTCGGCGCGCTCTACCTGGGCGCGGCCACGGTTCTGCTCGCCCGCGCGCGGGGATGGCGCGCCGCGACGGGCCTGTGATGGTCCGGGCGGCCAGCGCGGTCGCCCGCTTCTGGGCGGGCTTCGTGCTCGGCGATGACCCGCTGGCCGCCGTGATCGTCGCGGTCGCGCTGGCCGCGAGCTGGGTGCTGGCCGCGAGCGGCCTGCCGGCGTGGTGGCTGCTGCCCGCCGCGGCGGTCCTCGCCGTCGCGCTCACCGTGCGGCGCGGCGTGCGCAGCGGCCGCCGGAGTGTGACGAACCGATGACGACCGGCGGCCGCCTCCCCGGACGGGGAGGTCGTCGGTCGCCGAGCCGCCGCTACGGTCGATCCAGTCCCGCCCTGGGGGCGCGAGTGCCGGGGTTTTCGTGTGGCCCCCCCGCGCCCCCTCCGGGGCGCCCGTCCCCCGCAGGAGGTCCTCCATTGGCAGGCGTCACAGGCTCCGCGCTCTCCGCTCCCTACCGGCCGGCGCCGGGGCTCGAGGACCTCTACGACGAGGACTATTTCGAGACCCGGCTGTCCAACGATCCCAAGCGGCTGGCTCAGTTCCGCTGGGAGGGCAAGCTCATCCGCCGCTACGTCGCCTCCGGCCGCGCCATGGACGTCGGCTGCTCGACGGGCGAGTTCCTCCAGGCCATCGACTGGCAGGGCGAGCGCTACGGCATGGAGATCTCCGACTACGCCAGGGTCCTCGCGGCCGAGAACGGCGTGCGCTTCGACCGCGACATCTTCTCCGAGAGCGACTTCTTCGACCTGGTGATCTTCCGCGGCACCATCCAGCACCTGGACGAGCCGTTCCTGTTCCTCAAGCGGGCCTTCGCGGCCCTCCGTCCCGGCGGGCACGTCGTCTTCCTGGCGACGCCGAACACCAACTCGCCCTTCTACCGCCTCAAGAAGACGCTCCCCTTCATCGACGCGCCGCGCAACTTCTACGTCCCCGACGACGTCGGCCTGGCCCAGGCGCTGAGCAACCTCGGCTTCGTCGTGCGCGAGACCCGCCACCCGTACCTGCGCACGCCCTACGCCCGCCCCCTCCGGGACCACTGGCGCTTCCTGCGGAACCTGGTGACCCCCCGCACCACCGTGATCCCCCACGCCTTCTGGCGCAGCAGCATGGAGATCGTCGCCCAGAAGCCGACCTGAGCGCCCTGAGCGGCCTTCGCGCCGCACAGCGGGCGTGGCATCCTCAACCGGGTGACGAGCCGAGGGCCCGATCAGAAGGCGGCGGTGCGCGCGGTTGCCGGGGAGGTGATCTCAGCCGGCCGGCTGGACCTTGTTGACGAGCTCTTCACCCCTGCGATGGCGCGCCGGGCGCGGCGCTGGATCGAGCCGTTCCTGGCGTCGTTCCACGAGGTCCGCATGGAGGTGGTCCAGCTCGTGGAGGAGGGCGACACCGTCGTCGGGCGCTTCTCCTGCTCAGGGACCCACGCCGGCCGGTGGCATGGCGTCGCGCCGACGGGCCGCCGCTTCGAGGCCGTCGCCGAGGTCTACTTCTTCGGCTTCGAGGACGGCCGGATCGCCTCCATGTGGGGCCTCGAGGACACCGCCTCCCGCCTCGATCAACTCGGGATCGCGAGCTCAGACCTCCGGCGGGCCTGACCCCCCCAAGCAGCCCGCCGCGATCGATCCTCACTCTCCGGCGGGTCGCGGGCCGTCGGGCACAGCTCGACTCCGTCGGCCGGTCGACCGACCCCAAGAGCGACTCAACAAGGAGATCCGCCGGCGCACCGACGTCGGGCATCTTCCCTGACCGGCAAAGCGTCCTGCGGCTGGTCGGCGCCGTGCTGGCCGGGACCCACGACGAGTGGGCCGACAGCCGCCGCGACATGAGCGTCGACGCCCTCCTGGCCCAACCCTGTCCCCGTCACGGAGGACCCTGGTGCTCGAGCGGGCCGCGTAGATCGATGACGAGGAGGACGGCGGATCAGCGCGTCGCCGTACACCACCGGCCGGCTTCGCCCTTTAGGGAACCGCCTGTCGGGCTCCGGCCGAGGGGATGAGGGCCGGTGCGAGATTCACGGCGGTGATGGTGCGGTCCCGGAAGTCCTCCGCCGTGAGACCGGCCCGCAGCTCGTCGCGCAGGACGGTCGCCCGCCGCAGGGCTGCTTGGGCGATGCGCTGGTTGGTGAGAAGCTGCGCCGCCGAGAGCTCGAACCGCGCAGGCTCTCGGGCGCGGGGCGCGCGAATGACCGTCCGGGACGGCCGGGGAGGGTTCGGGGCCGGTGTCGCCGCGACGATCGCCAGCCCGGGGGCGAGCACGTCGCGGGTGATCGTGCCGCGCCGGATGTCGCCTCCGGTCAGCCCACGGTCGAGGCGCCTCGAGAGGG
>DATAGF010000127.1:0-3925 GCA_036257075.1 Miltoncostaeaceae bacterium | reverse complement strand
GGCCCGAGCGGCTCGGCCACCGACCAGACCTCGGCGAGGTAGTCGAGCGCGTACGAGACGATGACGAAGGCGGCCGCGTAGCCGACGACCCGGCCGCCCGTGCGCGCCAGCGCCGCCGCCAGCAGGGCGACCCCGCCGACGGCGAGGAAGCAGAGGTAGCTGCCGAGCAGGGCGAGCGCGAGCGGGCCGGGGTCGACCGGGGCGAGGTCGTCGACCAGCGCGCTCGCGGCCAGGCCGCCGAGGTAGCCCCCGGCCACGACGGCCGCCAGCGCGGTGGCCATCGCGAGGGCGTGGGCGCCCAGCCAGCCCGGCGGCTGGATCGGCCGGGAGAGGATCAGCTCGGCGGCGCCGTCCTCGCGGTCGCGGGCCGGCGCCGCGGCCCTCGAGATGGCGGCCGCGGCCGGCAGCGCGAGGGCGACCGGGTGGAGGTAGCCCGATCCGGCGTAGCCGGTCGGGGTCGAGATGTCGGCCGAGCCCGCCAGCGCCCGCAGGGCGGGCGGCAGTGCCTCCACGAGCTGGCGGATGGCGTTCTGGTCGACGGACGCGTACGAGAGGCCGACCACCAGCTCGAAGAGCCCGAAGCCGACGGCGAGCACCGCGATCCTCACCCACGCCCGCTCCCAGGCGAGCCCGAAGACCGTCCTCACGCCCGAGGGGGCGGCTCGTAGAGGTCGCGGAAGGCGTCCTCCAGGCTCGCCCGCTCGATCGCCACGTCGACGACCGGCAGGCCAGCGAGGGCGGCGAGCAGCGGCCGCGGGTCCCCCGCGAGCGAGAAGCGGTGGCGAAGGCCCTCGACCCTGACGTCCGACACCCCCGGGACGGCGTAACGGGACGGGTCGACCGGCTCGGCGAACTGGACCTCCACCTCCCGCGTGCGCGCCCGGCGCAGCTCCGAGACGGGCCCGACCAGCAGGAGCCGGCCCTCGCGGACCATGGCCACGCGGTCGCAGAGCTCCTCCACCTCCGCCAGGACGTGGCTGGAGAAGACGACCGTGCCCCCGGCGGCGGCGCGCTCGTCCAGCCAGGCCAGCAGCCGCCCCTGGATGACCGGGTCGAGCCCGCTCGTCGGCTCGTCGAGGACGGCCAGCGGCGGGTCGTGCTGCAGCGCGGCCACGAGCCCGAGCTTCAGCTTCGTGCCCCGCGAGTACTCGCGCACGCGGCGGCTCAGCGTCGCGCGGTCGAGCTCGAGCGCGTCGCAGAGGCGCTCGCGGGCCGCCGGCCGGCGAGGGTGGAGGCGGGCGAGCGCGTCGAGGGTCCGCTCGCCGGTGAGCGACGCGAACAGGCCGAGCTCGCCGGGGAGGTAGCCCACCTCGCCGAGCGCGGCCATCCGGTCGCTCGCCACGTCGTGCCCCATGACCGCGACCCGCCCCGCCGTCGGCCGGATCAGGCCCAGCGCGAGGCGGATGAAGGTGGTCTTGCCCGCACCGTTCGGCCCCAGGAAGCCGAAGCATTCGCCAGGATGGACGTCGAGGTCGACATCGACCACCCCGACCGCGCTCCCGTATATCCGCGTGAGCCCGCGTGACTCGATGGCGTGACGCACCGCAGGAGGGTAGCCGCAGCATGGACATCTCAGTGACCTACGCGCTCGACTGGGGGGTCGGCTGGATCGCCGCCGAGCCGGCCTTCATGCAGCGGGCCTGCCACGCCCTGGCACACGGCGGCGGCGTCTGGCTGATCGACCCGGTCGACGGCGACGGGCTCGAGGACCGCATCGCGCCGCTCGGCCAGGTGCGCGGGGTGCTCCAGCTCCTCGACCGCCACGGCCGCGACGCGGCCGCGCTCGCGCGCCGCCACGACGTGCCGCTGCTGGCGACCCCCTTCGCCCGCGTCGCGGGCGCGCCCTTCGAGCCGATCGCCGTGCTGCGCCGGCGCCGCTGGAGCGAGACGGCGCTCTGGTGGCCGGAGCGCCGCGCCCTGGTCGTGGCCGAGGCGCTCGGCACGGCGCCCTACTTCCCCGCCCCCGGCGCGCGGGTGGGCGTCCATCCGGCGCTCAGGCTCACGCCCCCGCGGCCGCTCGCGGGCTTCGACCCGGAGCGCCTGCTCGTGGGCCACGGGCCCCCGCTCCTCGGCGGTGGCGTCGCCGCGGCGGTCCGCTCGGCGATCGAGCGCAGCCGGCGGGAGATCCCGCGGTGGCTGGCCGGCCTCCCCCGGGCGCGCCGCCGTGCCGTCGGGTGGCCCGGGGGCTAGATCTGGGGCGGCGGCACCGGGTCGGGCTGCGGCGGGAGCCCCGGGTCGGGGTCCGGGATGGGGCCCGGGGTGGGCGGCGCCAGCACCGGCGGCGGCGCCGGTTCCGGGCCGGGCATGCCCGGAGGGCGCTCGGCGAGCGGGCGGGTCGTGGCCATGTCAGGGCGGTTCCCGGCCCGCGCCGCGGCGAAACGGCTCAGGGCAGCCGTCCCGCCTCGCCGGTGCGCTCCCGCAGCCAGGCGGCGAGCTCCGGCGTGAGCTGCCCCCGGCGCAGACGCCAGCGCCAGTTGCCGCGCGAGGTGCCCGGGGTGTTGAGGCGGGCGGCGCTCCCGAGGCCCAGCAGGTCCTGGGCCGGCACGATCGCCAGCCCGGCCGGCGAGGCCAGCGCCATGCGCACCATCAGGCGGCTCGGGTCGTCGTCGCGGATGCCGAGCGCCGCCGCCGCCTCGGTCGCCGCGCGGCGCTCGCGCGGCGCGGCCGCCGCCCACCAGCCGGCCGCGGTGTCGTTGTCGTGGGTGCCGCTGTAGGCGACCGACCGCCGCGGGTGGTGCTCGGGCCGGTGCGGGTTGCCGGCCCCGCCGGCGAAGGCGAACTGCAGCACCCGCATCCCGGGCAGGCCGAGGTCGTCGATGAGCCGCCGGACCGGCGCGGTGATCACGCCGAGGTCCTCGGCCACCAGGGGGAGCGGGCCGAGCTCGGCGCGCGCCGCCGCCACGACCTCGCCCTTGGGGCCGGGCCGCCAGCGCCCCGAGCGCGCGGTGCGGGCGCCCCGCGGGACGCCCCACCAGGCGACGAAGGCCCGGAAGTGGTCGATGCGCGCGCAGTCCAGCAGGTCGCGCGAGCGGCGCAGGCGCTCGATCCACCAGCGGTGGCCGTCGCCGCGCATGGCCGCCCAGTCGTAGGTGGGGTTGCCCCAGAGCTGGCCGTCGGCCGTGAAGGCGTCGGGCGGCACGCCGGCCACGACGTCGCTCCGGAACAGGCGGGGGTGGGCGCGCACGTCGACGGCCCGGGGGGCGACGTAGAAGGGCAGGTCCCCCATGATCCGCACCCCGCGCGAGGTTGCGTGATCACGCAACGACCCCCACTCGCGCTCGAAGCGCACCTGGTCGGCGACCGCGTCGCGGCCGGCGGCCCGCGCCCAGTCGGCCGCCCAGTAGACGTGGCGCTCCAGGAAGTCGGCGATTGCCGCCGCGCTCACGGGCGCGCGGGGGCGCGCGAGCAGCCCTGGCCAGGCGGCGAAGGCCGAGCGGCTCGCGTAGGGGGAGCCGTGGCGGTCGGGCGGGGTGAGCGGGAGCACCTGCCACCAGGACTGGCCGGCCGCGGCGAGCCAGTCCACGAAGCGGAAGGCCTCGGGGCCGAGACGCCCGCCGGGAAGCGACGTCACGTGCAGCAGCACGCCCGCGCGCCGGGGCGCGGTGGGGTCGTCCGGTGTCGCCTCGGGCGGCACCGGGAAAGGCTACGCTCAGTGCCGCCCGTGCCCGCTCCACCGCCCCGCACGCCACCACTGCGCATCCAGGTCCACGACGTCAGCCCGGCGGTCGAGGGCGGTCGCTGGCCCGCCAAGCGGACCGCCGGGGAGGTCGTCGTCGTGGAGTGCGACCTCGTGCGCGACGGCCACGAGGCCCTGCGGGCCGCGGTGCGCCACCGCCCGCCGGGCGCGCGCGCGTTCGCGGAGGAGCCGATGGCGCAGCTCAGCCCGGACCGCTGGCGCGGGGAGTTCACCACCGGCGAGCTCGGG
>DATAGF010000088.1:0-13795 GCA_036257075.1 Miltoncostaeaceae bacterium | reverse complement strand
ACGCTCCTGCCGACCGGCCACGTGATCGAGAACGGCCTCCCGGACGACACGACGCCGCGACTCGCCGAGATCGAGCTGCTCGAGCCGGACGTCAACAAGTTCACCGCGCTCGCCCGGGCGGGGGCGCCCGCGGCGAGCCTCGGCGAGACGACCGGTGGGACCTCGACCGGAGCCTCCGTCATCGCGAGCGATCTCGGGGGCTGAGGCGCCGCAGCCGGTGCGCGCCGAGCGTCCTGCGGACGGATGGCCACACCTCTGGGCCGGGGTGCGGCGGGTGTTGCTGAGCGCGGGCGCGGCGGACGGGGCGACCGCGACCCCGCATGCGCGCAGCGCCATCGCCGGGCGACCTGCTGGAGCGCGAGCACGACTCGCCCGGATCGGCGACCTGCTCAGGCGCGCGCGGCAGGGGCACGGCTCGCTCGCGCTGGTCGAGGGGGCCGGCGGGGGTGGGCAAGCCGCGGACGCCGACGAGCCGCCGAAGCGCCTCCTGCTCGGCTCGGACGCCTACTCCATGGTGCGCTCCGCCCTGACGGAGCGCCTCGAGCTGGTGCACTCCCAGAGGGAGCTGGCGCGCTCGGCCGACGTCAGCCGCCCCGGCGCGGCGGCGACGATCGTGACGGCAGCCGGACGGGTCGGGGAGCTCGCCTGAGCGGTGGCGCCGGTGTGCCGGCGCCGGCCTCGGCGAGCGCCGCCTACTCGATCAGCCCGTTGCGGTAGGCGTAGCGGGTGGCCTCGGTGCGGTTCCCGACCCCGAGCTTGCGGTAGATGTTCGAGAGGTGGAACTTCACCGTCTGCTCGGTGACGTAGAGCTTGCTGGCGATGTCGAGGTTCGAGAGGCCCTCGGCGACCAGGCGCAGGATCGACAGCTCGCGGTCGGTCAGGCCGCCCGGGTGGCCGGCCGGCGCGCCCGGCGGCGCCACGCCGCCCTCGGCGCCGCGGCCGCGCGGCGTGAAGACGGTCCCCTCGACGACCTGGCGGATGGTCGAGGGCAGGTCGAGCGGGTTGATCGTCTTGGCCACGTAGCCCGACGCGCCCCCGTGGAAGGCCTGGTCGATGTGCTCGTTGGCCTCGGACATCGACAGGATGATGATCTTGAGGTCGGGGTAGTCCTTCCGCAGCGCGGCCAGCGTGCTGAGGCCGTCGCCCTTGGGCATGCGGAGGTCGAGGATGACCACGTCGGGCCGCACCCGCGGCACGATGCTGAGCATCTCCTCGCCGGTGGTCGCCTCGGCCACGACCTTGATGTCGGGCGCGGTCTCCAGGGCCCGCTTGATGCCGTCGAGCATCAGGCGGTGGTCGTCCGCGATGGCGACGCGCAAGGGGGCCTTGGTGGGAATGGTGTCGGGCACTTCTGAGACTGCCACGTCGTTTCTATCGGCGGAGATGCGCGCCTCCTTGAGCGTGGCGGCGTCAGCCTAACGTTTGGCCGACCCGGCAGAAAGACAACGGGACCAGCGTATCCGGCGCATCGGCCGTCGCGTCACGCGGTGCCGGGCACCGGCCCGTAGCGCTTGATCGCGTCGACGATCTCTCCGGCGGGACCGCCCTTGACCAGGTACTCGGAGGCGCCCCCCGCGAGGCCGGCCTCGATCTCCTGCTCCTTGTCGCCGACCGACAGCATCAGCACGGTCACGTCGGGCAGCCGCGCCTTCAGCTCGAAGGTCGCCTCCAGGCCGTCGAGCCCGGGCATCGACACGTCCATGAGGACGACGTCCGGGCCGACCTCGTCGGCCAGCTCGAGGGCCTCGTTGCCGTCGCCGGCCTCGGCGACGACGACGATGTCGGGGTCGCGCTCCAGCAGGCGGCGCAACGTGCCGCGGAAGCGGGCGTTGTCATCGGCAAGCAGCACTCGCACCACCGAGTACAACCCTCCATGTCGCCGGGATTTCGCGCGCGGACGTCCGGATCCGCGTTCAGGAGACTACGCTGGTCGAGGTTCCGGATCGCCTAGACGCTTTGGTAGTTCGGTGCAGTGGGAGGTATAGGCGATCTTTTTTCGTATCGCGAGCCCGAAAGACGGACCGGTACGATGTCGCGTGATGCCCGGGGCCGCCGACATGCCTGCACAGGACGCGGTTTCGGCCCTGGTCGAGGTCGCAACGTGCGATGCGAATCCCTCCGACGGCGACGCCGCCGTCGCGGCGCTCACCGAGGCCGCGCGGCGGGCGGCGGGGGCCCGGATCGCCCTGGCGTGGGCGGCGGGCGCGACCGACCGGGACGGCCGGGCGGCGGCGTCGGCCGGCCTGGCCGACGGGGAGGCGCAACGCATCGGGGCGCTGCTCCAGCCGGTTCTGGCGGATGCGGGGGAGGAGGAGGTGATGCCCGGCGACGACGGGCCGCTCGCGGCGGCCCTCGCCGGCCTGGGGGCGCCGGCGGCGCTGGCGATCCCGCTCGGCACAGACGGCGCCGGCCCGGGCGTGCTGCTGCTCGCGGACGCGTCGCCGCCCGCGGCCGAGCCGCTGCGGCGCGAGGCCGCCCGCCTGGGCGCGCGCCGCATCGGGGCGGTGCTGGACGCGATCCGCCTGCGCGGCAACCTCGAGCGCGCGATGGCCCAGATCCTGGAGAAGGACGAGCGCCTGGTCGGGCGCATCGCCCTCGACATCCACGACGGGCCGACCCAGCAGCTCTCGGTGGCCCTGCTCGAGGTCCAGCTGCTCGAGGCCGACCTGGCCGACGCCGAGCAGGAGGGCGCCGGCCCGCCCGACTCGCTGCGCCCCTCGCTCGAGCGCATCTACGAGACCGTCGGTGGCGCGCTCCACGAGATGCGCGAGCTGATCGGCCACCTCCGCCCGGCCCAGTTCGAGGACCGCCGCCTTCCGGACATACTCCAGGACGCGATCACGGCCTTCGAGGCCCGCGGCGACTGTCGCGTGGAGGCCACCTGGGAGGGCGAGTTCCCCGCGAACGGGGTGCCGTCGACCCAGCGCATCACCCTCTACCGCATCCTCCAGGAGTCCCTGACCAATGCCCACCGGCACGGCCACGCCTCGCTCGTGACGGTCTTCTGCCGCGACGAGCAGGACGGGACGCGCCTCGTGGTGACCGACGACGGGCGCGGCTTCGACCCCGACGCGGTCCAGCGGCGGCGCCCGGGGGTGCCGCTCCAGCGCTTCGGCCTCTACGGCATGCGCGAGCGGGCCCGCATGCTCGAGGGGACCTTCGACGTGACCAGCGCCCCCGGGCGGGGGACGACCATCAGCGTCTTCCTGCCGCGCTGGGAGGTCGCCCCGCCGGACCTGCCGGTCGATGCGGGCTGACGGCGTCGCGGTCAAGGTCTGCGGCCTCACCGTGCCCGAGGAGGCCCGGGCCTGCGCCGAGCTCGGCGTCTGGGGCATCGGCGTCGTCCTCGCCGCCGAGAGCCCGCGGCAGGTCGACGCGACGCGCGCGGCGGCGGTCATGGCGGTCGTCCCCGACGGGGTGGCCCGGGTCGGCGTCTTCGTCGCGCCGCCCACCGAGGAGGTCGCCGCGGTGGCCGCCCTGGCCCGCCTCACCCACGTCCAGCTCCACGACGGCGACGCAGGAGAGGTGCGCCGCGCCACCGGGCTGCCGGTGATCGAGGCCTTCCGCGTCTCCGGGAGGGAGGCGCTTCGGCGCGCTCGCGAGAGCGCGGCCGACCTGGTCCTGCTCGATGCCGCCGTCCCCGGGCGCCACGGCGGGACGGGCCGCAGCTTCGACTGGGACCTGCTCGAGCGGGAGCCGCTCGAGCGCCCCTTCGTCCTGGCCGGCGGCCTGCGCCCCGACACGGTGGCCGGCGCCGTCACGCGCCTGCGCCCCGCCGTCGTGGACGTCTCCAGCGGCGTGGAGTCCTCGCCCGGCCGCAAGGACGCCGGGCTCGTGCGCGCCTTCGTGGCTGCGGTGGCCGGCGCGGGAACGGTGGCCGCGTGAGGGACGCCGAGCTCGCGGCCCGCTACGGCCCCTTCGGCGGCCGCTACGTCCCCGAGACGGTCATCGGGGCCCTCGACGAGCTGGAGGCCGCCTACCTGGCCCACCGCGACGACGTCGCCTTCCGCGCCGAGCTCGACGGCCTCCTGGAGCGCTACGTCGGGCGGCCGACGCCGCTCTACCGGGCGGCCGGGCTCGAGCGCGCCTACGCCGTCGGGCGCATCTACCTCAAGCGCGAGGACCTCTGCCACACCGGCGCGCACAAGATCAACAACGCGCTCGGGCAGGTGCTGCTCGCGTCGAGGATGGGCAAGCGCCGCATCATCGCCGAGACCGGGGCCGGCCAGCACGGCGTGGCGACCGCGACCGCGGCGGCCCTGCTCGGGCTCGAGTGCTGCGTCTACATGGGCCGGGTCGACATGGCCCGGCAGCGCCTGAACGTGATCCGGATGCGGATGCTCGGCGCCGAGGTGCGGGCGGTCGACTCGGGCATCGGGACGCTGAAGGACGCCCTCAACGAGGCGATCCGCGACTGGGTCACCAACGTCCGCGACACCCACTACGTCATCGGCACGGCCGCCGGGCCGGCGCCCTACCCCGAGATCGTGGCCGAGCTCCAGTCGGTGATCGGGACCGAGGCGCGGGAGCAGATGCTGGCCGAGGAGGGGCGGCTGCCCGAGACCGTCGTCGCCTGCGTGGGCGGGGGGTCGAACGCGATCGGGATCTTCCGCGCCTTCCTCGACGACGATGTGGCGCTGGTCGGCGTGGAGGCCGGCGGGGAGGGCATCGCGACCGGCCGCCACGGCGCGCCGCTCGGCCACGGCCAGCCCGGGGTGCTGCACGGCAGCTACTCCTACCTGCTGCAGACGCCGGAGGGGCAGGTCGCCGAGCCCCACTCCATCTCGGCCGGGCTGGACTACCCCGGGGTCGGCCCGGAGCACAGCTTCCTGCGCGAGACGGGCCGGGTGCGCTACGAGAGCGCCACCGACGCCGAGGCGCTCGAGGCGTTCCAGGCCTGCGCGAGCGCGGAGGGGATCATCCCGGCCCTGGAGAGCGCCCACGCGCTGGCGCTCGTCGCCCGCGAGCGGGGCGACGTGGTCCCGGACGGCGGGCCGCTCCTGGTGTGCCTGTCGGGGCGCGGCGACAAGGACGTCGACGAGGTGGGCGCCGCCCTGGGCCTCGGTGACTGACGGCGCCCCGGCGGCCACCGAGGGGGGCGCCCGCATCCGGGCGGCCTTCGAGGAGGCCGGGCGGCCGATCTTCATCCCCTACGTCATGGGCGGCTTCCCCGACCTCGACGCGAGCGCCGACCACGTCGAGGCGCTGGCCCGCCAGGCCGACCTGATCGAGATCGGCATGCCGTTCTCGGACCCGCTCGCCGACGGCCCGACGATCCAGGCCGCCGGCCAGCGCGCGCTCGAGGGCGGGGCGACGCCGGAGGACGTGATCGCGATCGCCGAGCGGGTGGGCGAGGGGGGCCCGCCCGTCGTGCTCATGACCTACGTGAACCTCATCCTGGCCGCGGGGGCGCGGGCCTTCATGGAGCGGGCCGCCCGCTCCGGCGTCGCCGGGGTCATCGTCCCCGACCTCCCGATCGACGAGGGCGAGGACGTGCGCGAGCAGGCGCGCCGGGCGGGGGTAGGGATGATCCCCCTCGCGGCGCCGACCACCGGCGACGACCGCCTGGCGGCGATCGGCCGCCGCGCCGACGGCTTCGTCTACTGCGTCTCGGTCACCGGCGTGACCGGCGGCGACGTGCAGGTGGGCGAGGAGCTGCGGGGCTTCCTCGGCCGCGCCCGCGCCCGCATCGACGCCCCCCTCGCGGTGGGCTTCGGGATCCGCACGCCCGCCCAGGTCGCCGCGGTGGGGCGCATCGCGGACGGCGTGGTCGTGGCCAGCCAGCTGATCCGGATGATCTCCGACGCTCCCGACCCGGCCGCGGCGGAGCGGGCGATCGAGGGCTTCGCGGCCGAGGCCGTCGAGGCCCTTCGCCAGGGATCTCACAGCGCCGGCGGGGAGGCGTCCGCCGTTCAGCAGTTCCGCTAGCATCCCGCCGCGCCTCGCGGATCGCTCGCGGGGTGGGACATCGCGGGATACGAACGACGTCGGTCGGCCTTTGGCTCGGCGATCTCGATCAGGTCTCGCCGCACAAAGGAAGGTCGCATGGCCGAAGGCGTCGTGAAGTGGTTCTCCGCGGAGAAGGGCTACGGGTTCATCACCCCCGACGACGGGGGGAAGGACCTCTTCGTCCACTTCTCGGAGATCCAGGGCTCCGGCTACCGGAGCCTCGACGAGGGGCAGCGGGTCAACTACGAGCCGCAGGAGGGCGCCAAGGGGCCGCAGGCCTCGAACGTCTCACCCCTCATCTAGCCCAACGGGCGCCGCGGCCGCCCCGCCCCCTGGGCGGCGGCCGCCCCGGCGTCAGCAGGGGCCGCTCATCACCGAGCCGCCGTTGAGCGCGTAGCAGGCTCCCGGGGCGACCGGCGTCGCGCCCGAGACGACCGGCCCGTTGCCGTCCGAGCCGACCCGGAGGACGTACCAGCCGCCGGCGGCGAGCCCGCCGAGCGCCGTGGAGCGGCCCTCCGCGTAGCCCGACGAGTAGCCGGCGGCCCGCCCCTCCTCCTCGCCCTTCTCGCGCCCGGCCGCGAAGCCGTTCTTGCGGCCCTGGGCCTTCCCCACCTTGATGCCGGCCGCCCGCCCCTGCTCCATGCCCTCGCGCTTCCCGGCGGCGAAGCCCGCCTTCTGGCCGCTCTCCTGCCCCTGCTCGTAGCCGCGGGCCTCGGCGCCCGAGGCGTCGGCCTGGGAGCTGCCGATGATCCACCCGCCGATCCCCGCGCCCGCCAGCAGGAAGGCGCCGCCGACCGCGGCGACCACCGCGACGTCGCGCCCGAGGGCCATGGCGCGCCGGCGCGCCGCGTCGCCGAAGGCCTGGGTGGGGCGGTCGCCGGCCGGATGGGGCGGGGCGGGCGTGCGCCGGAACCGGGCCAGGGCCGCCTCCCAGGGGTTCGGGATGCTCGGGAGGCGGCGCCGGGCGGGGGCCTCCTCGCCGGTGTTCGTGACCCGCTCCTCGGCGGCCGGCTCGGCGGCGGGCTCGGGACGGGGCTCCAGCGCCGCCCGGAGGTCGTCGATGAGGTCACCCGCGCGCGCGGGCCGTTCGGCGGGGTCCTTCGCCAGCCCGTGGGAGAGGGCGCGGTCGACCGGCGTCGTGAGCCCGTGGCCGACGCTCGACGCGTAGGGGACCGGGTCGCGGACGTGGGCCAGCAGGACGGCGCTCGGCTCCCGCCGCACGTAGGGCGCGCGCCCGGTGAGGGCCTCGAAGGCGACCGCGGCCAGCGCGTAGACGTCCGAGGCGGGGGTGGCGGGCTCGCCCTCGACCTGCTCCGGCGAGACGTACTCGGCCGTGCCCAGCCAGTCGCCGCGCCGGGTCAGGCCCGGCATGTCGTCCAGGCGCACGAGGCCAAAGTCGCTGAGGAAGGCCGCCCCGGCCGGGTCGAGCAGGATGTTGCCCGGCTTGATGTCGCGGTGGACGGTCCCCTGGGCGTGCGCGAAGTCGATGGCCTCGGCGATGTCGCCGAGGATCGAGAGCGCCTCGTCGCGGTCCAGCGCCCCGCCCCGGGCGATCCGCTCTGCCAGCGTGTCGCCCGGCACCAGCCGCATGGAGATGTAGGCCCGGCCCTCGACCTCGCCGGCGTCGTAGACCGGGACGATGCGCGGGTGCTCGAGGCGCCCGGCGGCGATCGCCTCGCGTCGGAAGCGCTCCACCGCGCCCGCCCGCGTGAGGTAGCCCTCGTCGAAGACCTTGAGGGCGACCTGGCGGTCGAGGTCGACCTGCGTGGCGCGGTAGACGACGGCCTGGCCGCCCCGGCCGATCTCGGCCTCGACGCGGTAACGCCCGAACGCCTCGCCCGGAACGAGTCTCATGGTGAGTCCAGTTCGCCCTCGGCGCCGCGCCTCCTCGCGGGGCCGGCGCGGTAGGCCCTACCGCGCGACGAGCACGGACGCCTCGGCGCCGTGGGCGACCCGCTCGCTCACGCTTCCGAGCGCCCGGAGGCCGGACAGGCCGCGGCTGCCGACGACGATCAGGTCGGCGCCCGAGCCCGTGAGGGCGTGGACCGGGCTCCTGTGGTCCTCCACCAGCTCGTGGGCCGGCAGCCGCTCGCGCAGGCGCTCGACCGCGGCCCGGTCGACCCCGCGGCCGCGGGCTGTCACCAGCTTCAGGGCAGCGCCGCGCCGCTCGGCGATCCCGCCGGCGGCCTCGGCCGCGACGGCCGAGGACGGCGAGCCGTCCACGCCCACGGCCACGACCTGCGGGAACCCCGAGGCGTCCTCCGGGCCGCGCGCCAGCAGGATGGGCCGCGACGACTCGTGCAGCAGCCAGGTGCCGGCGTCGCCGTCGATGATCCCCAGCATCCGGCCCTCGAGCGGGGCGTCGAGGGCGAGCAGCACGCCCTCGGCGTCGCCGGCCGCCTCCTCGAGCGCCGGGGCGAGGGAGCCCACCTCGATCCTGGTCGCCACGTCGGCGCCGCCCAGGGCCTGCGCCGCCCGCTCCAGCTCGGAGCGGACCGCGTCCTCCAGGTCCTCGAGGGTCGCCATCGGTCCGACCGGCATGGGCCCCATGTCGATGTCGCCGCCGAGCGGCTGCGGCATGGCCGCCGCCCCGTAGTCGGCCGCGCCCACCAGGATGATGGGCGCGCCGTCGGGCGCGATCCGCGCCGCCCGGGCCGCCGCCGCGATGCCGGTCCCCCCGGCGCCGATGCCACAGACGATCCGCTCGATCCGCATCTCAGCTCTCGATCACGACGACGATGATCACCAGGACCGACAGGGCGATGCCGATCAGGCCGAACGCGACCGCGGTCGCGTTCCGGAGCGGGGCGTAGCCCCCGCGAGCGATCGCCTCATCGACCTGCCGGTGGCGCAACACGCCGAAGAAGATGAAGGCGATCGCGAGCGCCGAGAACGCGATGCCCAGCAGGACGAACGGCCACCGCCGGCCGTCCGTGAGCTCCGGCGCGACCGCGCCGGCGCCGACCCCGACCGCCAGGGAGGTCAGCCCTCCGCGCCACCAGGCGAGGTAGGTGCGCTCGTTCGCCAGACGGGTCCGGCGGCTGGCGTCAACGGTCGCCTCGTCCATTCGCTCCTCGCGCGGTCGGTGGCCAGGGGCCCAGCCTCGCAAACCCGGGGCCCGCGCACCAGGATCCGAGCGGGGCGGCGGCCGTCCGGCGCCCGTGGCACCCTACCCCGGGTGACGACCGCGACGGCCGAGATCCCGGGCGCGACCCTCCCGCTGGCCGCCCTGGCTGAGCTCGCCCGCCGCCTCGAGGCCGGCGACCCGGTCGACGCGACGCTGGCCGGGCTGCGAGCCGCCTGGCCGGGGCTGGGGGCGGCCGACCGGCGCCTCCTGGGCAGCCTGGTCACCGGGCTCCTCGAGGAGGGCCCGCGGCCACGCGCCGGCGTGCCGCGCGAGCCGCTCGAGGGCGCCCTGGCCCGGCTCGGCGTGCGCCGCCTGCGCCCCGGCCAGGACCGCGCCATCGCGGCGGCCCTCGCCGGCCGCGACGCCCTCGTGGTGATGGCGACCGGCTCGGGCAAGTCGCTCTGCTACCAGGCGCCGGCGGCGGCCCTGCCCGGGCTCACGGTCGTGGTCTCGCCCCTGATCGCCCTGATGGCCGACCAGCTCGCCGGGCTGGCGCGGGCCGGCATCGCCGCGGCCGCGCTCAACTCGGACATGCCCGAGGAGGCCCAGCGCGCCGTCCTCGACCGCGCCCGCGCCGGCGGCCTGGCCCTGCTCTACGTCGCGCCCGAGCGCTTCCACTCGGGCGCCTTCCTGCGGGCCATGGACGAGGCGCGCGTCGACCTGCTCGTCGTCGATGAGGCCCACTGCGTCTCGGAGTGGGGCCATGAGTTCCGGCCGGACTACCGGCGGGTGGGGCGCTTCCGCGAGCGCCTGCGCCCGCGCGCGACCATGGCGCTGACCGCCACCGCGACGGCGCAGGTCCGCGCCGACATCGCCCGCCGCCTCGGCCTGCGCGGCCCGGTCGAGACCGTCGGCGGCTTCGACCGCCCCAACCTGACCTTCGACGCGGCCTGGGTCGAGGGGAGGGGGTCGGTGGCGCGCAAGCGCGCCGTCCTGCTCGCGGCGATGCGCTCGGCCGACGGCGGCAAGGCCATCGTCTACTGCGGCACCCGCAGGGCGGCCGAGGACACGGCCGCGTTCCTCGGCGCCGCCGGCCACCCGGCCGTCGCCTACCACGCCGGCCGGGGCGACCGCGCCGAGGCCCAGGAGGCCTTCACCTCCGGGCGGGTGCAGGCGGTCGCCGCCACCAACGCCTTCGGCATGGGCGTGAACGTCCCCGACGTGCGCCTGGTCGTCCACACCGCCCTGCCCGACTCGCTGGAGCAGCTCTACCAGGAGGCCGGCCGGGCCGGCCGCGACGGCGAGCCGGCCCGCCACGTCATGGTCGCCGGCCCCTCCGACGAGGTCGCCATCCGGCGGCGCATCGCGCGGGCCCGGGTCGAGGCCGGCGAGATCGACCGCCTGCTCGCCGGGCTCGCGGCGCGCGCCGACGGCGAGGGCGGCTTCGGCCTCGGCCGCGCCGAGGTGGACGACGAGACCGCCTTCCGGCTGGCGATGGCCGAGCGGGTCGGCGCGCTCGAGGTGGAGGGGGCGCCCGGCGGTGGCCGCCGCGGCCGCCTCGCGGCGGCGCGGCTGTCGCCCGATGCCCGCGAGGACCTCGACGGCCAGGTGCGGGCCGAGCTGCACCGCCGCCACCGCAGCCTCGACCAGGCGGCGGGCTACCTCCGCGGCGGCGGCTGCCGCCGGGCCGCCTTCCTCGCCCACTTCGGCGACCCCACCGAGCCGGCGCCCGAGGGGCGCTGCTGCGACGTCTGCACCCCGGCCGCCGACCTGGCCGCGCCGGCGGCCGGCGTTGCCGCGGCGGCGGCGGTGCGGGCGGCGGCGCCCGCGACGCCGGAGCCCCAGGAGGGGCTGTCGGCCGAGCAGCGCCGCACCTACGACGCGCTGCGCGACTGGCGCTGGGAGGTCGCCCAGGAGCTCGGCTGGCCGGCCTTCCGGGTGGCCTCGAACCGGACCATCGCGGGGATCGCGCGGGCCGCGCCGGCGAGCGAGGCTGAGCTGGCGGCGGTGCGGGGGGTCGGCCCCTGGCTCATGGAGGCCCACGCGGCCCGGCTGCTGGAGATCGTGGCGGCGTGAGCGGGCGGCCGGGCGAGGGGGAGACGCGCCTCTGCGAGTTCGTCTTCCCGTCCGACACCAACCACCTCGGGACGCTCTACGGCGGCACCCTGATGGCCTGGATGGACAAGGCGGCCGCCGTCGCCGGGCTGCGCCGC
The DNA here is from genome assembly GCA_036257075.1 of Miltoncostaeaceae bacterium. Taxonomy (GTDB): domain Bacteria; phylum Actinomycetota; class Thermoleophilia; order Miltoncostaeales; family Miltoncostaeaceae; genus DATAGF01. The sequence continues at coordinate 2,566 of DATAGF010000088.1, read as the reverse complement.
TCGGGCTCGAGCGCCGTCGTGACCGTCGCCGTCGAGGCGCTGGAGTTCCGCGTGCCGATCCACCACGGCGAGCTGGTCGAGCTGGTGGCGCGCGTGGAGTCCGTGGGGCGCACGAGCATGAAGGTGCGGGTGGAGGCGCACCGCGAGGACCCGGCCAGCGGCGCCCGCGAGCTGTGCACCGCCGGGACCTTCACGATGGTCGCGATCGACGACGACGGGCGGCCCACCCCCGTCCGCTGAGCCCCTTGCCGGGCCGTCGCCGCGTGGGCGAGGATCGGCTCACCAGGCGCGGTCGCGGGAGGTCGAGATGCACGGGGTCATCGTCCAGGTCAAGATCGACTCGAATCGCGAGGAGGAGGCCAGGAGGGCGCTCCATGAGATGGTCGTGCCGAGGGCGAAGGCCCTGGCCGGGTTCTCGGGCGGCACCTGGCTCCGAGCCCTGGAGGGCGACGCCGGGCGGGGGGTGCTGCTCTTCGAGTCCGAGGAGGCCGCGCGGGCCGCGGTCGACGAGATCCGGTCGCAGGGGCCGCCGCCCGGCGTTCCCGTGACCCTCGAGGCCGTCGACGTCTACGAGGTGCTGGCCCAGGCGTAGGCCGACGAGGTCAGCCGACGGCCGGTGTGACGCCTGCCGGGGTCAGGGCGCCCGCGATCAACTCGTAGGAGCGGCGCCGCTCGCCGTGGTCGTGGACGGAGGTCATGACCATGACCTCGTCGGCCGCGGTCGCCTCGGCGAGCTCCAGGATCACCTCGCGCACGCCCTCCGCGTCGCCCAGCACCTGTGCGCGGCGGTAGCGGCGGATCTGGTCCTGCTCGTGCGGCGTGTAGCGGACCGCCGCGGCCTCCTCCGGGCTCGGCAGCGGGATCGGGCGCCCCTGGCGCATCCGCACGAGGCCCAGGCCCATGGACGTCGCCAGCTCCTCGGCGCGCTCGGCGGTCTCGGCCGCGATCGCCGAGATGGCGAGGATCGCCATCGGCTCGGCCATCTCCGGGGAGGGCCGGAACGCGTCACGGTAGTGGCGCATGATCGCCTCCGCCCCGCGGGGGTTGAGGTGGCGGGCGAAGGCGAAGCCGACGCCCAGGGCCGCGGCGGCCTGGGCGCCGTACTCGCTCGAGCCCAGGATCCACAGCGGCGGCAGGGGGACGTCGGCCGGGATCGCCCGCACGCTCTCGAAGGGGTGCCCCCCGGGGAAGCCCTCGCCGCCGTAGGCGAGCAGCTCGCCCAGCTGGGCGGGGAAGTCCTCGGCCCCGAGCGCGGCCGAGCCGCGCAGCGCGGCGGCGGTGATCCCGTCGGTCCCGGGAGCGCGGCCGATGCCGAGGTCGATGCGGCCGGGGTGGAGCGCCTCGAGGACGCGGAAGGCCTCGACGACGTGCAGCGCCGAGTGGTTGGGGAGCATGATGCCGCCCGACCCCACCCGGATGCGCGTCGTGGCCGCGGCCACGTGGCCGATGAGCACCTCGGGCGCCGAGCTCGCCAGCCCCGGCGTGTTGTGGTGCTCGGCGAGCCAGTAGCGGCGGTAGCCCCAGCCCTCCGCCGCCTGGGCGAGGTCGATCGTGTTGCGCAGCGCCTCGCCCGACGTCGACCCGGAGGGGACCGGTGTGAGGTCGAGCACCGAGAGGGGGAGGGGTGCCACCCCGGCCACGCTAACAGGGGCGTGGCCGGGGTCGCCTCGGCGCCCGGGGCCTAGGGACCGGGCGGCGGCATCCCGAAGGGGACGGCGTGGCGCACACCCTCGCCGGGGGTCGCGTTCACGATGTCCTCGGCGATCTCGGTCGCCTCCTCCCTCGTCGGCGCGTCCCTGCCGGGGGGCCGGTGAGCGAGGATGTCGTCGCGGACGGCGGCCACGACCTTCTCCTTGTCCACGTTGCGGGCGGCGGCGACGTCGGCGAGCGACTTGCCGTCCTCCAACCGCTCGCGGAGCGCGTCCTCGGACAGACCGAGCGCCTTCGCGGCGGCGTCCAGGGGCCCGCCGCGGAACGCGATGTGGAAGCCGCGCTCGCCGCCCTTGCCGGGCGCGGCGTTCACGATGTCCTGTGCGATCCGGGTGGCCTCCGCCTGGCTGGGCGGGTCCTTGCCGGGGGGCGGGTTGGCGAGGATCGCGTCGCGGACGGCGGCCACGACCTTGGACTTGTCGACGTTGCGGGCGGCGGCGACCTCGGCGAGCGACTTGCCGGCCTCCAGCTGCTCGCGGAGCGCGTCCTCCGACAGCCCGAGCGCCTTCGCGGCCGCCTCGATGAACGGCCCGCCGCGGAACTCGATGTGGAAGCCGGGCCCGCCGGGCCCGGGGCCGAGGGGGAAGCCCCGCTCGGAGGCGCGCTCGAGGATGCGGTCGGCCTCCCCCTGGGTGATCTTCCCGCTCTTGACGGCGTCGTCGAGCCGCTCCTTGAGCACGTCCTTGAGGGCGTCCTGGATGTCCTGCCCTTTGAGGCTGGTCCCCTCGTTCTCGTTCAGGGCCTCGGCGAGGGCGTTCGCCTCCTCCTGCGGCCCGCCGTTGGTCGCGGCGTAGGTGGCGCCGCCGGCCGCCAGGCCGAGCGCGGCGACGGCGGCCCCGGCCACCGCGATCCGTCG
>DATAGF010000085.1:0-3053 GCA_036257075.1 Miltoncostaeaceae bacterium | reverse complement strand
AGCTCGGTGCGCAGGGAATCGGTGAAGCCTCGCAGGGCGAACTTGGCGCCGCAGTAGGCGGCCTGGAGCGGGATGGCCCGGTAGGCGAGGGCCGAGCCGACCTGGACGATCCTGCCGCGGTCGCGGGCCCGCATGCGGCTCAGGGCGGCGAGCGTGCCGTTGACCGCGCCGAGGTAGGTCACCTCGGTCACCCTTCGCACCTCGTCGGGCCTCAGCTCGGCGACCGGCGAGAAGACCGAGACCATCGCCGCGTTGACCCAGACGTCGATGGGGCCGAGCTCCTCCTCGACGCGGGCGGCGGCGGCTTCCACGGCCCCGGCGTCGGCCAGGTCGGCGGGGGCGGCGAGGGCTCGAGGGGCCCGGTGGCGCGCCTCGGCGGCCGCCGCCGCCAGGCCGTCGTCGTCGCGGGCGATCAGGGCGATGCGGTCGCCGCGCTCGGCGAAGGCCCGCGCGGCCGCCCGTCCGACGCCCTGCGAGGCGCCGGTGACGACCACGACCCTGCTCACGGCGTCGCGCGCGACTCGGCGGCCTTCCAGGCGAGCTGCAGGCCGTCCGAGACGAACACCGCGGTGAACATGGCGGCGGCCAGACGGGTCGGGCGCGGCGCGGCGACCAGGCCGAGGAAGAAGCCGCCCGCCACCCACTGGCTGATGCAATAGGGGCAGGACAGGAGCTGGCCGACCGCCCGGCGCGCGCCGGTGCCCCGGGCGTGCTCCTCGAGCTCGCCGTGCCCGGCCGGCTCCTCGTAGCGGGTGAAGGGCGCGCGCACGAAGGCGGTCACCCGGTCCTTGGTGATGAGGCGGCTGACCTTGTGGGTCGCGACGCCGAGCAGCGCGATGTCGGCGGCGCTCACCCGCTCCGGGATGCGCCGCCCCGACCGCTCCGCCAGCGCGAGCCCGCCGACCATGGCGACGTTGAACAGGGCCGCCAGCCCCGCGTAGTCGCGGAGGGGGATCGGCACGTCGGCGTAGCGCTCCTGGCGGCGGTCGCGCGTCTCTGCGCGGGTCTCCACGCCGCCCTGCTACCCGCGCCGGCGGAGCCCCTAACCGGCGCCCGCCGGGAATGGTCGAAGGCGGCGTGCCCTGACCCGGCCCGTTCACGTCACTGAGAGCGGCGCCAGCAGAGCAGGAGGCGCCACCCCACGTACCCGACCGGCACGGCCAGCGCCAGGGAGATCGCCGCGATGGCGGCGTGGACCGCGATGAAGGAGGCGCTGCGGTCGTCGCCCGCCAGGTTCACCAGGCGGGTGATCCAGACGAACGCCGTCCACGCGGCGGCCGCCACCAGCAGCGCGCCCGCGAGCCTGCGCCGGTCAGTCGAAGATGATCCCGATGAGGTCGAGGATCCAGGCGAGGATGTAGACCGACAGCACCGCGCCGAGGTAGATGATGAACGCGAGAACGATGATCGCGACCAGGGCCAGGAACCATTTCCCGGCGGTCCAGAGCCAGGGCGGGAAGGCGGCGGCGTCCATCAGGGGGGAGCCTATCCGGCGGCGCCCGCCGCCGGTAGGCGGCTCGTCCTAGAGTGCGCGGACAACGATCCCGAGGAGGATGCGTGAGCGACCAGCCCGCGACGCCTGAGCAGGCCCCCGCCCAGTCCGCGACGCCGGACCAGGCCCGCGACGCCCTGATCACCGCCATCGCCGCGCAGGCGTCGGTGGCGCCCAACGCCACCACCCTGTTGCGCCTCGCCGAGGCCTACGCGTGGGCGGTCGCGCCCGCCCAGGCCCACGGCGCCGCCGACCGCGGCTAGGCGCTCAGAGCGTCTTCGCGAGGAAGACGGTCGTCACGAAGAAGACGACCGCGGCCGCCACGGTGAGGCGGTCGAGGTTCTTCTCCACGATCGCGGTCGAGCCGCCGTAGGCGCTCGACGAGCCGCCCACGCCGAAGGCGCCCGAGAGCCCCGCGTCCTTCCCGCTGTGGAGCAGGACCAGGAAGATCAGGAGCACCGAGACCAGCGCGTGCACGACGACCAGGAAGGCGGTCACGGCCCGGACGGTAGCATGGCGCCCTTGGACGACCTGCCCCTCCTCAACCCGCCGGAATTCCCGGACTGCCTGGTCTGCGGGCCGGACAACCCGGAGGGGCTCCACCTCCAGATCCGCCGCGACGGCACCGACGCGGTCGCCCGCTACACCCCGCGGACGACCCAGATCGGCTACCCCGGCCGGGTCCACGGCGGGCTGATCGGGATGCTGGTGGACGAGATGCTGGTCTACGCCGGCGCGCCCCACGGCGTCTGGGGGATGACCGCCAAGGTTCGCTACTGGCTCCGCCGGCCCATCCCGCTCGGCGCCGAGCTGAGGCTGCGGAGCCGGCTGGTGCAGCGCACCGACCGCGGCTTCCGGGCGGTCGTGTCGATCCACCTGCCCGGCGACGTCCTGGCCGCCGAGGGCGAGGGCATGTGCGTCATCCGCGAGCCGGCCGCGCTCGCGGCGGCCGAGTAGCCTGGGCCTCGTGGAGGTCCGCGCCCGCGACGCCGCCGAGCCGTTCACGACCGCCGACGGCAGCACCATCCGCTCCCTGCTCGACCGCTCGAACGCCCCGGTCGCCAACCAGAGCCTGGCCGAGGCGACGATCGGCCCGGGCGAGGCCACGGTGCGCCACTACCACCGTGACAGCGAGGAGATCTACTACCTGGTCGAGGGCTCGGGCGAGATGGAGGTCGACGGCGAGCGCTCGGCCGTGAGCGCGGGCGACGCGGTCCTGATCCCGCCCGGGGCGTGGCACCAGATCCGCGCCGACGAGGCCGGCCCCCTGCGGCTGCTCTGCGCCTGCGCGCCGCCCTACCGCCACGAGGACACGTTCTTCTCGTGAGCGGCCGCCTCATCCGCCTCGGGCACAGCCCCGACCCAGACGACGCCTTCATGTTCTACGCGCTGGCCGAGGAGCTGATCCCGACCGACGGCTTCCGCTTCGAGCACGTGCTGCGCGACATCGAGACGCTCAACGACTGGGCCCGCGAGGGGCGCCTCGAGGTCACGGCGCTGTCCGTGCACGCCTACGCGTACCTGTCCGACCGCTACCGGCTGCTGCCCCACGGGGCCTCGA
>DATAGF010000069.1:0-2782 GCA_036257075.1 Miltoncostaeaceae bacterium | reverse complement strand
CGGGTCTCGAGGTGCCGGTCGAGGCAGTTGACGCTCGCGTTGAGCGTGCCGTCGGCGAACCACTTGAAGAAGGGCGGGTTGGAGCGGTCGCAGGCCTCGCTGGGCTCGCGGCTCCAGGTCAGCAGCTCTTTGCTCTGCTCGAGCCAGAAGGCGTCGGGGTCCGCGGCCGCCGTGTCGTAGAGCTCGGCCGTGGCGATCGCGCTGGCGGCGATCTCCGGAGGGGGCGGGAAGCGCCGGTCCTCCAGCTCGAGGGAGGTGATCGTCGGGCCGTCGCTGCTCATGCGCTCAAGCTCCTCGCGTGGACCGTCCGGGACGCGCGACATCGTATCCGCTGTGACGAGGCGACCACCCCCTGGCGCGCGGCGAGCGCCTCCACGGGCCTCTGAGGATCCCCCGTTCGGGGGAGGGCGCGGCGGTGCTCCGGGCCGATGCATCCCGTGCCCGACCGCCTCGTCCAGGAGCCGTCCCGTGCCGCCCTCCCGCCGCCGCAGCCGCGCCAAGCCCAAGCCGCCACGTCCCCGCGGCGTGCTCGTCTCCGAGCTCCGCGGCCTCGGCGGGGTGGTCCTGGAGCAGGCGCTCCAGGACCCCTCGGCCCGCCCCCAGGCGAGCCTCGTGGCCTGGGCCGCCCGCCTGGCGGCCGAGCTCGGGGCGCCGCCCGCCGCCGCGCCGGCGACCTACCGCGACCTCATGGCCCGGATCGCCGAGGTCAACCGCGACGCGCAGGCCAACCCGGCCCGCCCGACCGAGGCCCTGCCGCTGGCCGCCTGAGGCGGCCCCCAGCCGGGGCCGTCGCCTATCCTGGGCCGATGCGCGCGGCGCGGCCGTTGCCGGTCGTCTTCCTCGGCGGGCCCGGCCTCCAGTACGAGGCCCACGCCCCACCGCCCGCGCTCGCGCCGTGGGTCCACGCGATCTGGCGCGTGCGCGCGACCGCCCCCGCGGACCTGCGCGTGCTCCCCGACGGCTGCGTCGACCTGATCGACGGCGACGTCGTGGGGCCGTTCACCGCGGCCGCCCTGTTCCGGGTGGCCCCGGGGTACGAGGCCCGCGGCGTCCGCCTGCGCCCCGGCGCCTTCCCTGAGCTCTTCGGCGTCCCGGCCTCGGAGCTGCTCGACCAGCGCCTGCCGGTCGCCGACCTGCTCGGCCGCCGCAGCGCCTCGCTGCCCGCCCTCGCGGCGGCCGCCGCCCCGCCCGACCCGCTGGCAGAGGCCGCCATGCGGGCGTCCGGCGCCGGCGCCCTGGCGCGGGCGAGCGGCTACAGCCCGCGCCACCTCCGCCGCCGCCTGCTGGCGGCGACCGGCCTGACGCCGAAGCGACTCGGGCGCATCGGGCGGATGCAGCGGGCGCTCAGCGCCGGCCGGGGGGAGAGCTGGGCCCGCACGGCGGTCGAGCACGGCTGGTACGACGAGGCCCACATGGCGAACGACGTCCGCGACCTCGCCGGCCGGACGCCCCACGCGCTCCTCCGTGGCCGTCCTTTCCGAGACCCGCGCGGCCCCACCCCCGGGTGAGCGGGCCGTGACGGCCGACGAGCTCAGGGGCTGGTGCCTGGGCCGCTTCGGCGCCGAGGAGACCTTCCCTTTCAACGCGAGCACCTCGGTGTTCAAGGTCGGCGGCAAGATGTTCGCCCTCTCGGCGCTCTCGGACGAGCCGCTGCAGGTGAGCGTCAAGTGCGACCCGGACTACGCCGAGGAGCTGCGCGAGTCGCACGAGTCGATCATCCCGGGCTACCACCTCAACAAGCGCCACTGGATCACGGTGACCCTGGGCGGCGACGCCGGCGACGACCTGGTGCGGCTGCTGATCGCCGAGAGCCACGCGCTGGTCGCACCCTGGCGCCGGGGCCGGGGCCGGGGCGGCGGGGACGGCCTGACGCCCCACGCCCGGGTCAACCGCGCGGCCTGGGACGACCTGGCCGACGAGTTCGTGCCCGCCGGTGAGCGCAGGTGGGCGCGCGACGATCCCGTGTGGGGCATCTGGGAGCTCCCCGAGCGGGACCTGCGGGTGCTGCCGGAGGTGGCCGGCCTCGACGTCGTCGAGCTCGGCTGCGGGACGGCCTTCTGGTCGGCCTGGCTCGCGCGGCGCGGGGCACGCCCGGTCGGCGTCGACAACTCCGCGCGCCAGCTCGAGACCGCTCGCCGCCTGCAGCGCGAGCACGGCCTGGAGTTCCCGCTCGTCCACGCCAGCGCGGAGGCGGTGCCCCTCGAGGACGCGGGCTTCGACCTGGCCCTCTCGGAGTACGGCGCCTGCCTGTGGTGCGACCCCGAGCTCTGGATCCCCGAGGCCGCGAGGCTGCTTCGCCCGGGCGGCCTGCTGATCTTCCTCACGCACACGCCGATCGTCATGCTCTGCATCCCGGACTTCGACGGCTTCCCGACGGTCGACCGGTTCGTGCGGCCCTACTTCGGCATGCGCCGGTTCGAGTGGCCGGACCATCCGTCGGTCGAGTTCAACCTCACCTACGGCGGCTGGGTCGCCGAGCTCCGCCGCAATGGCTTCGCGGTCGAGGCCCTGCACGAGCTGCAGGCGCCGGAGGACGGCGACCCAGGGCGCCACGACTACGTCACGGCCGAGTGGTCGCACCGCTGGCCTCAGGAGGCGATCTGGGTGGCGCGCAAGGGCGCCTGACGCCGGGGCTACGCCGGCGGCGAGCCGCCCTCCCGGCCGCCCGCCGGCGGGGCCGCCGGCCCGAAGCCGCCGTCGGCCGAGCGGGCCACGGGCGCACCGGTCCAGCCGCGCAGGGGGTGGGCCTCCGTGCGCCGGAGGCGCCGGCAGATCGCCCGGG
>DATAGF010000060.1:0-5847 GCA_036257075.1 Miltoncostaeaceae bacterium | reverse complement strand
GAGGCTCGCCGCGGGCGCCCCCGCCCGGGCGAGCGCGGTGAACTTGTTGACGTCCGGCTCGAGCAGCTCGATCTCGGCGAGTCGCGGCGTCGTGTCGTCCGGGAGGCCGTTCTCGATCACGTGGCCGGTCGGCAGGAGCGTCGCCGGGTCCGTCGTCATCACGCAGACGCCGTCGAAGGCGACCGCGCGGCTCAGCACCCTGGCCGCCGCGAGCGAGAACTCGCTGACGCCGAGGCCGCGATGGGCGAGGCGGACGAGCGAGTCGCGCGTCCGCTGAGCTGAGGCGACGGCCATGACCAGACGCTAGCGGAGTGTTCGACGTCAATCAAACAATGGGTCCTGCGCTCTGCACGAACCTCACCGGCTCGATCCAGGTCGCCCGCGCCGTCGTCCCGCACCTGCGCGCAAGGGCGGCGGCCGCATCTAGGCTCGCGCGGTCGACCGACGTCGACGGCGACGTTGCCGCGGCCGCCGCATGAGGCGGGGCGCCGGCCGCCGCCCCGTCCGCGCGCAGATCTGGGGGAAAAGCTCGGGGAGGTCCCTGACGCGGCGGCGCGGGCGCGCTCGTACCGTGATGAGCACACGCCGACGCAGACCGGCGCTGCGGATGGCGGGCGACCGCCGCGACCGCGCGCGCCACCAGGGGAGGACGCCATCATGACCGGCCGCGAGAGACCGACGCTCATCGCCGGCGCTCACCGCCCGGTCAGCGCCGGCCTCGCCACCCCGGCGCTTCCGGCGCGGAGCGCGCTGGAGCGCCTCCTGGAGCAGCACCGGCCCGAGCTCACCGCGTACTGCCGCCGGCTGCTCGGCTCGCCCTGCGATGCCGAGGACGCAGTCCAGGACACGCTGGTCCGGGCGTGGCGCGGCCTCGACCGCCTCGAGCGCCGCGCCACGCTGCGGCCGTGGCTCTACCGCATTGCGACGAACGGTCTGCCGGGACATGCTGAGGGCCCGTTCCCGACCCCAACCGGTCGCCGCCGGGGAGGAGCCGGCGCCGGCAGAGGACGATCCCGCCGAGCTCGCCGCCGTGCGCGAGACGGTCCTGCTCGCCGTGGCGGCGACGCTCCGCCACCTCACCCCCCGCCAGCGGGCGGCGCTGCTCCTCTGCGAGGTGCTCCGCTGGCGGGCGAGCGAGGTCGCCGCCCTGCTCGGGACGACGGTCGCCGCGGTGACGAGCGCGCTCCAGCGCGCGCGGGCGGCCATCGCCGCCACGGAGCTCCCTGCCGAGGGCGACCCGCCGCTCGACCTCGTGGAGCGGCGGCTCCTGAACCGGTACGCGACGGCCTTCGAGCGCGATGACGTCGACCGGCTCGTGGCGCTGATCCACGAGGACGTCGCCCTGTCCGGGGCCGGAGGCACACTGGCCGGAGCCGCCTAGCTCGAGGGGCCGTCGCGCGCGCCGGGCATCGGCGCGCGCGGGCGTGCGCCGCCCGCCGAGGCGACGAGACTGCCTCGGCGGAGATGGCGTCCGAGGGCCCGACCAACCCCCAGATCGCGCAGGCGCTCTTCGTCAGCACCAAGACGGTCGAGGTCCACCTCTCGAGCGTCTACCGAAGCTCGAGATCAGCTCCGCTCGCAGCTTCCCGCGGCGCTCGCCGGCCGAGCCGGTCCCTGACCCTCCCCGTGTAGGGGTGGCCCCCGCCAAACACTAGGGGCCGGACCCGGGCGGTCCCCGGTGCGGCGGGGGCCGGCGCGGAGCATCCTCGACGCTGGACGCCTGGTCGAGCGCCGGGGCTGTCGATTCCGCCGCCCCCGGCACGTCGACAAGGCGACCGGCCACGAGCGCGGAGAAGGAGCCCATGGACCCCGTCACGCCCGACCCCCGTCGCTGGAAGGCCCTGGCCGTCCTCGGCATCGCCTACCTGATGGTGGTGCTCGACGTGTCGATCGTGAACGTGGCCCTGCCCTCGATCCAGACCGACCTCGGCTTCTCCCCCGAGGACCTGCAGTGGGTCGTCAGCGGCTACTCACTGACCTTCGGCGGCCTCCTGCTCCTCGGGGGCCGGGCCGGCGACCTGCTCGGGCGCCGCCGGCTGTTCATGGTCGGTCTCGTCCTCTTCGCCGCCTTCTCGCTGCTGTGCGCCCTGGCGACCTCCGACGGCATGCTCATCGCCGCCCGCCTGCTGCAGGGTGGCGCCTCCGCGCTGCTGGCGCCGTCGGTCTTCTCGATCACGATGGTCACGTTCCAGGAGGGCGCCGACCGCAACAAGGCGCTCGGCATCCTGGGGGCGATCGCCGGCGCCGGCGCGGCCGTCGGCGTCCTCCTGGGGGGCATCCTCACCGAGTACGCCGGCTGGGAGTGGGTCTTCTTCATCAACGTCCCCATCGGCCTCGGCGCGCTGGCGCTGGCCCCGCGCTTCGTCCGCGAGAGCAAGGTCGAGGGGCTCGCCCGCAAGGTCGACTCCGGCGGCGCCGTGACCGTCACCAGCAGCCTGCTGCTGCTCGTCTTCGCGCTCACACAGGCGAACCAGGCCGGCTGGGCGTCGCTGCAGACGATCGGCGTCATCGCGGCCGCGGCGGCGCTGATGGCGGTCTTCCTGTTCATCGAGGCGCGCAGCCGGCACGCGCTCATGCCGCTGGGCTTCTTCCGCCGGCGGACGCCCACCGGCGCCAACATCGTCGGCCTCGGCCTCGGCACGGTCGTGTTCGGGATGTTCTTCCTGCTGTCGCGGTACATGCAGCAGGTGCTCGGCTTCTCCGCGCTCGAGACCGGTGTCGGCTATCTGGCGGTGGCCCTCACCGCGGTCGTCGCCTCGGGCGTCGCGCAGGCGCTCGTGACCCGCGCGGGCGTGAAGCCGATCCTCGCCTTCGGGCTCCTCTCGATCCTGGCCGGGCTCGTCTGGTTCACCCAGATCTCCGTCGACGGCTCCTACGCGGCCGACCTCCTCGGCGGGTTCCTCCTCGTCGGGGTCGGCCTCGGGTTCTCGTTCGTCCCGGTGTCCATCGCCGCGCTGGCCGGCGTTCCCCCGCAGGAGGCGGGCCTGGCGTCCGGGCTCATCAACACGAGCCAGCAGATCGGCGGAGCCCTGGGGGTCGCCATCCTCACGACCGTCTCGACGACCACGACGTCGGACGCGATCGCCTCGGGCACGGACCAGCCGCAGGCGCTCGTCGACGGCTTCAGCGCGGCCTTCTGGGTCGCCGCCGCCTTCGCCGCCGCGGCGATCGTCGCCACGCTGCTGGCGCTGCGGCGCCAGGACCTCGCGGGCGTCGAGCCGGCCCACGCGGGCGTGTGACGTGGCGAGCGCCGGCCCGCTCACCCGCGCGCTGAGGCGGCTCGCCCCTCGGCGCGGCGCGCCCACCGCCTGGCGCGTCGGCCCCTGGCCCGCGCGGAGCGATGGCGCCGGCCGCGGCGGCGAGGGCTTCGTCCTGCTCGCGGGCGGCCCGGTGCAGCTGCTCGTCGACGACGTCCTCATCACGGTGAGGGAGGGCGCCGTCCTGCACCTGAGCGCCGAGGAGCGCAGGCGCCTGATCGTGCTCGACGACGGCCGCGACCCGGTCTGGCTCTCGTTCGGGCCCGGGCACGACGACCACGGCGGCGGCCGGTGAGCGCGCCCGACGCCGTCGGGGCCCTCGCGCCGAGCGCCGTCTGGGTCCCCTGCCCGACGTGCTGGGGGCAGCGACTGATCCTCGAGCTCGTCGCGTCCGCCGGCGGCGAGGGCGACGTGCTCGTCCCGAGGTCCTGCCCCGCCTGCCTCGGCATCGGCGAGGTCCTGCGGCCATGACCGCGCTGGCCGGCCGGCTCGCCGCGCTGAGGCCAGGCCTGCGCGAGGTGCTGCTCTTCGCCGGGGCCCTCCTCGCCTATCAGGCCTCCCGCGCGGTGGTGATCGGCGACGCCGCCACCGCGACCACACACGCGCGGGACGTGCTCAGCCTCGAGCGGGGCCTCGGGCTCGACATCGAGGGTGCCATCCAGGACTGGGCCGTGACGGCCACGGGCGTGACCGAGTCCCTCAACGTCTTCTACCTCACGGGCCACCTCCCGATCACGGCCGTGTTCTTCGCCTGGCTCTTCACGCGGCGCAGGCGGGCGTATCGCACGCTGCGCGACGGCTTCCTGGCGGCGAACGCCCTCGCGCTCTGCATCTTCGTCGTCTTCCCCACCGCGCCGCCACGGCTCACCGCGGGGGCCGGGCTGGCCGACACGCTCCGCGCCGAGAGCGGAGTCGATCTCCACGGCGGCCCCCTGGCGGGGTGGTTCAACCCCTACGCCGCCGTGCCCTCGATGCACTTCGGCTACTCGCTGCTGATCGGGATCGGCGTGGCCGCGCTCACGCGCTCGTGGGCGGCCCGCATCGCGGCGCTCGCCTACCCGGCCCTGGTCTTCGCCGCGATCACCGCGACGGGCAACCACTTCGTGCTCGACGCGGTCGCGGGCGCCCTTGTGATGGGGCTCGGGCTCGCGCTGGCGTCGGTGGTGCGCGCGATCGTGACGCGTCGTCCGAGACCGGTGGCCGACGCGATGCGGGGCCGGCGCCGCCTCCCCATGCGGTCGGGGGCCGCCCGGCTTTCCACGTCGATCTCGAACGTCGCCCCCTGTCGGGCAGATTCCGGACGCGTCGTCCACCAGCAGCCGAAGACGTCGTAACCTCGCCGGCGGAGCCCGAGCGACCCCCGCGGGCGGCCCGTGTGCCACAATCCCGCACGATGTCCGGCTCCCCCCTCATCGACGCGATCGCCGATGGCGAACCTCCCGAAGATCCGGCGAGGCCAGGGGCGCGGGCGCGGGCCCGCGGACGAGCCGCGCGCTGACCGCGACGCGCCGGACATCCAGCGCCTGGAGGCGCACGGGCTCACGTGGCTGAACATCGAGTCGCCGACCCAGCTCGAGACGGCCTGGCTGGCCGAGCACTACGACTTCCACCCGCTCGACCTCGAGGACGTGCTGTCGCGGCGCCGGCAGCGGGCGAAGATCGACGAGTACGCCGACTACCTGTTCATCGTCCTCCACTTCCCGCGCTTCGACAAGCGTGCGGGCCGGCTGCAGGCCGCCGAGCTGAACATCTTCGTGGCCGAGGACCTGGTCATCACGCTCCCCAACGAGCCGCTCAAGCCCCTGAGCGCCCTCTGGTCGCGCTGCGAGCGCAACGAGGAGGCCCGCGAGCAGTACATGGGCCGGGGATCCGGCTTCCTGCTCTACGAGATCGTCGACGCGATGTACGACTACTGCTTCCCGATCCTCGACAAGATCGGCTTCAAGCTGGACCTGATCGAGGACGAGCTCTTCGAGGGGGCGAGCGACGACCTGGTGCGGGACATCTCGAACATCAAGCAGGAGATCATCAACTACCGCCGGATCGTGAAGCCGCAGCGCACCACGCTGCGCCTGCTCGACCGCAGCAGCCAGCGCTTCGCCCCGCAGGACCTCGAGATCTACTTCGACGACATCGTCGACAAGAGCGAGCGCATCTGGGACCTCCTGGAGAACTACAAGGAGGTGGCGGAGGCGCTCGAGGCCACCAACGAGTCGGTCATCTCCCACCGCGTGAACGACATCCTGCGGGCGCTGACGGCGATCAGCGTCATCGTGCTGCCCCTCACGCTCATCGCGAGCGTCTTCGGGATGAACGTGGGGCTGCCCGGGGGCGGCGACCCGGCAGGCGGGGGCTCGGTCACCTTCTGGGTGATCGTGGGCGTGATGCTGGCGATCCTGATCGCGATGGTCGCCTACTTCCGCTTCAGGCGGTGGTTGTGAGCGGAGGATGATCGCCCCTCGGAGGGCGCGCCCCGCCGCCGGGCGGAGCCCGGAGAGGGGCGGATGAGGAACCGCGGCGCGGGTCCCGACATCATGTGGTCGCCCTGGCGGATGGAGTACGTCTCCGCCGAGCACGGCGACGAGTACGA
>DATAGF010000057.1:0-3346 GCA_036257075.1 Miltoncostaeaceae bacterium | reverse complement strand
AAGGCGCTGCCCGGTGTGACCGCCGACGTGGTCGACGCGAACGGCGAGAGCGTGCCGCTGGGCCAGGGCGGCTACCTCGTGCTGCGCGAGCCGTGGCCGGGGATGCTGCGCACCCTCTACGGCGACGACGAGCGCTTCGTCGAGACCTACTGGAGCCAGTACGAGGGCCTGTACCTGGCCGGCGACGGCGCCCGCCGGGACGCCGACGGCGACTACTGGCTCCTGGGGCGCATCGACGACGTCATGAACGTGTCGGGGCACCGCCTGTCGACCATCGAGATCGAGAGCGCCCTCGTCGACCACCCCAAGGTCGCCGAGGCCGCGGTGGTGGGCCGCGCCGACGAGATGACCGGCCAGGCGATCGCCGCCTTCGTGACGCTCAAGGGCCACGTGACCGGCGACGAGGCGCTCATCGGCGAGCTGCGCCAGCACGTGGCGACCAAGATCGGCGCCATCGCGCGGCCGAAGTCGATCGTGCTCACCGACGACCTGCCCAAGACGCGCTCTGGCAAGATCATGCGCCGCCTGCTGCGGGACATCTCCGAGGACCGCCAGCTGGGCGACGTCACGACGCTGGCCAACGAGGAGGTCGTGCGCGACATCTCCGACATGGCGACCGCCGCGCGGGCGGCCGGCAAGGAGGAGTAGGTCCCGGCGCCCTCGAGCTAGGGGTCTGTCAGCCCCCTAGAGGCCGGGCGGCAGCGACCGCCCGGCCGCCTCGATGCGGCCCCTGGCGTGGTCGAGCGCGAAGGCGAGCGCGTTGCGCGGCGGCGCGCGCCGGTCGGAGTCGCGGAACCAGGCCACGACGCCCTCCACCCCGAGCGCCAGCGCCAGCCGGCCGTCGGCGCCGGCGTCGGCCGCGAGCGCGACGAGCAGCGTCAGGGCGGAGATCTCCCGGGCGGGGCCGGACGTGCCGGGCGCCTCGGCGACCTTCGGCACGAGGCCTGCGCGGGCCTCGAGCAGCTCCACGATCAGGCGGGCGCGGCCCGGGCCCTCCCAGGGCACGACCGCGAGCATCCCCGGCACGCCGAGGCCCTCCAGCGGCACCAGGTCGCCCGGCAGCGGGCCCTCCTCGGCGGCGGCGATCCCGGTCGCGGCCCGGGTCAGCGCGTCGCGGTAGCCCTCCCAGCGGCGCTCGCTGGAGTTGAAGGCGCCGAGCGCCGCCGCGCCGACCCCCAGGCCGAGCCGGTCGGCGGCCTCGTGCGCCGGCCAGCGCCCCTGGCCGGGGTGGAGCATCGCGGCGGCCCGCCGGGGCCCGTAGAGGGCCACCTCGCCCCGGACCAGCGGCGCGCGATCGAACAGCCCCACCCCGCCCCCCTCGTGCCCCTCGTGCACTGCGCGTCGCGAAGGGGCGCCTCGCGCCGCAGTTCGCCGCGGCTAGCGCCGGATCGCCGCGGGCGCGCGCGACTTGACTTAGCAACAGGCTAAATCACTACCGTCGCGGGCGATGACCGACCACGCTCGCCGGAATCGCGCCGCCGCCGTCCTGTCGGTGGCGTCCAACGCCCTCCTCACGGCGGTGAAGCTCGCGATCGGGCTGGTCACCGGCTCGGTCGCCGTGCTGTCGGAGGCGGCCAACTCGGCCGGCGACCTGATCGCCTCGGCCATCGCCTTCGCCGGCGTGCGCGCGGCCGCGCGGCCGGCCGACGCCGACCACCCCTACGGGCACGAGAAGAGCGAGAACCTGGCCGCCGCGATCGAGGGTGTCCTGGTGCTCGCCGCCGGCGGCGCCGTCGCCGCCGAGGCGGTGCGCCGCCTTCTCTCCGGGTCGCCGGAGATCGCCTACCTCGACCTGGCCGTCGCGGTCATGGCCGCCTCCGCGGTCGTGAACCTGGTCGTGGCCCTGCGCCTTCGGCGGGTGGCCCGGGCGACCGGCTCGCCGGCCATCGAAGGCGACGCAGCCCACCTCGCCTCTGACGTCTGGACCTCGGGGGCGACCGCGGCCGGCCTCGCGCTCGTCGCCCTCACCGGGTGGACGGCCCTCGACGCGGCCGTGGCCCTCGCCGTGGCGGGCTACGTGATGCTCGTCGGCATCCGGCTGGCGTGGCGGGCGGGCCACGTGCTGCTCGACGGCAGCCTCCCCGAGAGCGAGATCGAGGTCATCGAGGACGTCCTCGCGGGCTTCGAGCGCGACGGCGTCAGCTTCCACGCCCTGCGCGGACGCCGTGCCGGCAGCAAGCGCCTCGTCGACCTGCACATGGTCGTGCCCCCCGAGACGACCGTGCGCCGAGGCCACGCGCTGAGCGGCCGGGTGAAGGGCGCGGTGCGCTCGGCCCTGCCCGGCACCGAGGTGCTGATCCACCTCGAGGACCACTAGCAACGCGGGCCGGAAGGGGCCGGGGCGCGGGCGGCGAACCGATCGCCCCATGACGACTTCATCGCTCGCCTTCGCCGAGGACGACACCCTCCAGGTGGCGCGCCCGGCACGCCTCCCACGGGCAATCCCGCCCCGCCGGCTCGACGAGATGGACCTCGACCCGCCCTCGGGCCCGGTGCCCGCCGACGTGCTGGCCTACTTCGAGGCCGCCGTCGAGCGCGAGGGGCGGCGCCGACCCCGCTAGCCCGGCCCGTCCCTCCGGGGGCGCCGATGAGTCTCGCTCGGCTCCCGGGTCACATCGTCGAACCCGACGACCCGAGGGAGGCGCGATGCCCAGACGCATGACCGACGCGGAGCGCGAGGCGTTCCTCGCCGAGCCGCGCACGGCCATCATCAGCGTGGCCTCGGGCGGCGACCGGCCGCCCCTGGCCGTGCCGATCCACTACGCCTACGAACCGGGCGGCGACATCACATTGTTCACCAACACCGAGCGCCGCACGTCGCGCAAGTCGGAGCTCATCGCGCGCGCCGGCGGGCGCTTCACCCTGACGGTCCAGCACCCGGAGTGGCCCTACCGCTACGTCACCGTGGAGTGCACCGTCGTCCGCACCGACCAGCCGCCGAGCACCGAGCAGGTCCTCAGGGTGGCCGGCCCCTTCATGCCCGAGGAGGCCGCGCGGGCCCTCGCGGCGTCCGAGACCGACGACCCCGAGAGCACGATGATCCTCTACACGGCTCGCCCGGACCGCTGGCTCGCGATGGACTTCGGCGAGGAGCCGGGGTAGACCCGCGCGACGAACGGCTGCTCGCGGATCACCTGCATCTCCCCGCGATCGCTGTTCGTCCGCGGCGGGGCGTCGGACCTCGTCGCCGATCGCCGAGCGGGCGGGTCGCTCACCGCCCCCGCTCGAGATCGCGGAGAGCGAGCAGCGCGTCGACCGCCGCGCCGTCGTCGGCCTGCTCGGCCGCGATGCGGGCACGCTCGATGCGGCCGAGGGCGAGCGCCTGAGACTCCGGGTACTCGTCGTA
>DATAGF010000033.1:0-5524 GCA_036257075.1 Miltoncostaeaceae bacterium | reverse complement strand
GCGCTCGCCGCCGAGCGGCTCGCGCTCGACGACCTCGCGGAGCGGCTCGGCACCACGGGGCTCGGCTCGATGGCGGCGGCCATCGGCGCGCGGGCGCCGCTGGTGATCGCGGGCGAGGGGCACGCGCGCAGCGTCGTCACGCTCATCGAGGAGCGCCTGGCCCGCGCCGGGCGGCCGGTCGCCGCCGTCACGTCCCTCGACCCCGCCGCGCGCGTCTGGCTCGACGCCCTCGGCCCGGGCGGCGCGGTCCTGGCGATCGCCATCGGGCGCGAGTCGCGCGTCGCCCAGGCCGCGGTGTCGGCCGGCCGCGCCGCAGGCGTCCCGACCGCGGCCCTGGTCGACTCCAGCCTGAGCCCGCTGGCGCGCAACCCGCTGGCCCGCGTGGTGCCGGCCGACGCCCGCGACGGGGCGCCCACGCTGGTCGCCATGGTGGCGGTGGCCCAGGCCCTGGCGGGCGCGCTGGCCCCTCCGCGGCGCGAGATCGCGCCCCCGCGGCCGGATCTCGCCGCGGTCGGCGCATAGCCCTCGGGAGACCTTCGCTAGTCTTGGACCCTCGGGACCCGACCGAGGGGTAGCGCGTGGCAGAGGGGAACGGCCGCACCGGCACGATGCGGGTCAAGAGCGGGCTCGCGCAGATGCTCAAGGGCGGCGTGATCATGGACGTCACCACGCCGGAGCAGGCGCGCGTCGCCGAGGAGGCGGGCGCGTGCGCCGTCATGGCGCTCGAGCGCATCCCCGCCGACATCCGCGCCGACGGCGGCGTCGCGCGGATGAGCGACCCCGAGATGATCGCCGGCATCCAGGAGGCCGTGTCCATCCCGGTGATGGCCAAGTGCCGCATCGGCCACTTCGTCGAGGCCCAGGTGCTCCAGTCGCTGGAGATCGACTTCATCGACGAGTCCGAGGTGCTCACGCCGGCCGACGAGAGCCACCACATCGACAAGCACGGCTTCACCATCCCGTTCGTGTGCGGGGCCACCGACCTCGGCGAGGCGCTCCGGCGCATCTCCGAGGGCGCGGCGATGATCCGCACCAAGGGCGAGGCGGGGACGGGCAACGTGGTGGAGGCCGTGCGCCACATGCGCGCCATCCGGGGCGGCATCGCCGCGCTGGCGGGGCGCCCGCCCGAGGAGCTGCACGCGGCCGCCAAGGAGCTGCGCGCGCCCTACGAGCTCGTGGCCGCCGTCGCCGCCGACGGGCGCCTGCCGGTCGTCAACTTCTCCGCGGGCGGGATCGCCACCCCGGCCGACGCCGCGCTGATGATGCAGCTCGGCGCGGAGGGCGTCTTCGTTGGCTCGGGCATCTACAAGAGCGCCGACCCGCCGCGCCGCGCCCGCGCGATCGTCGAGGCGGTCACGCACCACCGCGACCCCGACGTCGTCGCCCGCGTGTCGGCCGGGCTCAAGGACGCGATGCCCGGCCTCGAGATCTCGGCGATCGGGGACGCCGGGCTCCTCCAGGGCCGGGGGTGGTGACGAGGGCCGTCGCGAGCCTCGGCCGGCCGCGCGTCGGGGTGCTGGCCGTCCAGGGGGCCTTCGCCGAGCACGAGGAGGCGCTCGCGGCCGCCGGGGCGGCGCCCGTCGAGGTGCGGACCCCCGCCGACCTCGAGGGGCTCGACGCCGTCGTGCTCCCCGGCGGGGAGAGCACCACGCTGGGCCTGGTGGCCGAGGGCTCCGGCCTGCTGGCGGCGCTGCGCGAGCGGATCGCCGGCGGCCTGCCGGCCCTCGGGACCTGCGCCGGGATGATCGTGCTCGCCCGCGCCACCACCGGCGGCGCCCAGCCGCTGATCGGCGGCATGGACATCGTCGTGCGGCGCAACGCCTTCGGGCGCCAGGTGGCCTCGTTCGAGGCCCCGGTCGAGGTGCCCGCGCTCGGGCCCGAGCCGGTGGACGCGGTCTTCATCCGCGCCCCCTGGATCGAGGAGGCCGGGCCCGGGGTCGAGGTGCTCGCGAGCCACGCCGGCCACGGCGTCGCGGCGCGCCAGGGCGACCTGATGGTGACCGCGTTCCACCCGGAGCTCTCCGGGGAGCGTCGCTTCCACGACTGGCTCGTCGAGCGCGCGAGGGCACGCCGCGAGGCGGCCGACTCAGGAGGGAGGAGGGACCGTGTCGGGGCACAGTAAGTGGGCGACGATCAAGCGCAAGAAGGGCGCCGCCGACGCCAGGCGCGGCCAGCTCTTCTCCAAGCTGTCGCGGGCGATCATCGTGGCCGCCAAGGAGGGCGGGCCGGACCCCGACTCCAACGCGTCGCTCGCCAACGCCATCCAGAAGGCGCGGGACAACTCGATGCCCAAGGACAACATCGAGCGGGCGATCCAGCGCGGTGCCGGCGGCGGCGACGGGGAGGCCTACGAGTCGTTCGTCTACGAGGGCTACGCGCCCGGCGGCGTGGCCGTCATCGCCACGATCCTCACCGACAACCGCAACCGCACCGCGAGCGACCTGCGGCACATCTTCACGAAGAACGGCGGCTCCCTCGGCACGCCCGGCAGCGTCGCGTGGCAGTTCGACCGCAAGGGCGTCGTGCTCGTCGACCGCGAGGGCGTCGACGAGGACGAGCTGATGGAGCTGGCCCTGGCCGGCGGCGCCGAGGACATCGCCGAGGACGGCGCCCAGTGGCAGGTCACCACCGACCCGGCCGACTTCATGGCGGTGCGCGAGGCCCTCGAGGAGGGCGGGGTCGCCTACGCCTCCGCGGAGCTCACGATGGTGCCGAAGGCGACGGTCGAGCTCTCCGAGCGCGAGGCGCGCCAGGTCCTCCGCCTGATCGACGAGCTCGAGGACAACGACGACGTCCAGGGCGTCTACGCCAACTTCGACATCTCCGAGGAGATCCTGGAGGCCGTCGCGGGCTGAGGCGCGCCGCGCCGTCCGCGGCCGCTGGTTGGCTATCCCGGTGAGCGGCGGCGTCATCGGCGTGGACCCGGGGCTGGCCTCGACGGGCTACGCCGTGGTGACCGGGGGCGGCTCGCGGATGCGGGTCCTCGCGCTCGGGACGATCCGCACCTCGCCGCGCACGCCGCACCCCGCGCGCCTGAGGGCGATCCACGACGGGGTCGCCGAGCTGGCGGCGGCGCACGCCGTTTCGGCGGCGGCCGTCGAGGCGTGGTTCGTCCACCCGGTCAGCCGCGCGGCGATGGGCATGGCCGAGGCGCGGGGGGCGATCCTGGTGGCGCTGGCCGGCGCCTCGATCGAGGTCGCCGAGTACGCGCCGAACACCATCAAGCAGGCCGTGACCGGCCAGGGCGGGGCCGACAAGGGGCAGGTGCGGGCGATGGTCCGGCGGCTCGCCGCGGCCGAGCCGCGCGGCGACCACGAGGCCGACGCGCTGGCCGCGGCGATCTGCCACCTCAGCTCCGCGCCGCTGCGGGGCGCCATCCGCCGCGCGCGGTAGCCTGGATCGATGATCCGCTCCGTCCGGGGCCGCGTCGTCGCGCACGAGCCCGAGGGCCCCGTGATCGAGGTCGGCGGGGCCGGCCTGCTCGTCCGCGTCTCGGCCACCACCGCCGCGACCCTCCCCGCGGTCGGCGCCGAGGCGGCGCTGCTCACCGTCCTGGCTGTGCGCGAGGAGTCGCTCGACCTCTACGGCTTCGCCACCGCCGGCGAACGGGCCCTGTTCGAGGCGTTCACGGGGGTCAGCGGGGTGGGCCCGCGGCTCGCCCTCGCGATCTGCAGCCTCGACGAGCCCGACGAGCTGCGGCTCGCGCTCGCGCGCGGCGACAGCGCGCGCCTCCAGGCCGCGAGCGGCGTGGGCAAGCGCACGGCCGAGCGGGTGGTGCTCGAGCTGCGCGACCGGCTCGGCTCGCTCAACGGCGGCGCGCCGCCGGCCGTGACCGCGGGCGCCGCCGCCTACCTCTCCGCCCGCGATGGCCTGGTCGCGCTCGGCTTCCGTCCCGAGGAGGCCGACGCCGCGCTGGCCGACGCGCCCGAGGGTCTCGACGCCGAGGGCCTGGTGCGCCACGGCCTCGGGCGGCTCCGCCGGTGAGCGAGGAGCGCCTCGCCGACGGCGCCGAGCTGGGCGCGGAGGACGAGCTCGACCTCTCGCTGCGGCCCCGCAGCCTCGACGAGTTCATCGGCCAGGAGGGGGTCAAGCAGCAGCTCGGGATCTTCCTCGAGGCCGCCCGCCAGCGCGGGGAGGCCCTCGACCACGTCCTGCTCGCCGGCCCGCCCGGGCTGGGCAAGACCTCGCTTGCCGGGATCGTCGCCGCGGAGATGGCGGTGGGCTTCCACGTCACCAGCGGTCCGGTGCTCGAGCGCAAGGGCGACCTCGCCGCCGTCCTCACCGCCCTCGACCCCCACGACGTCCTCTTCATCGACGAGATCCACCGCCTCAACCGGGCGGTCGAGGAGGTCCTCTACCCGGCGATGGAGGACTTCCAGCTCGACGTGGTGCTCGGCCAGGGGCCTTCGGCGCGGACCCTGCGGCTCGACCTGCCGCGCTTCACGCTGATCGGCGCGACGACCCGCACCGGGCTCCTGACCACCCCCTTGCGCGGGCGCTTCGGCGTGCTGCACCGGCTCGACTACTACGGCGACGAGGACCTCGGGGCGATCGTGCGGCGCTCGGCGCGGCTCCTCGGGGTCGAGATCGACGGCGAGGGCTCCGCCGCTCTGGCGGCGCGCTCGCGCGGCACGCCGCGGATCGCCAACCGCCTGCTGCGACGGGTGCGCGACGTGGCCCAGGTCCGCGGCCACGCGACGGTCGACCGGGCGGTCGCCGAGGAGGCGCTCGAGCTGCTCGAGGTCGACGAGCTCGGCCTCGACGAGCTCGACCGCCAGCTCCTGCGGCGCCTCGCCGAGACCTTCGAGGGCCGGCCCGTGGGGCTGGGGACGCTCGCCGACAGCGTCGGCGAGTCGCCGGACACGATCGAGGACGTCTACGAGCCCTATCTCCTGCAGGAGGGGCTGCTCAAGCGCACGCCGCGGGGGCGTGTGGCCACGCCGCGCGCCTACCGCCACCTCGGGCTGGCGCCGCCCCCGGAGACCGGGCACCCCGAGTTGTTCTGAGCCGCCGGCGGCGGGCCGCGGCCGGCGTCGCCGTCGCGGGGCCCGGCGTCGAGCCACCGGCGCTCCGCCAGCCAGCGCCGCTCGGCCAGCCAGCGGAAGATCGTCCGCCGGGCGGGAGCGCGGGCCGGTCCTGAGGCGACGCGGGCGCGCAGCTCGGCGACGATCCGCCCCGGCGCCTGACCCGAGGCCGCCCGTCGCTCCGCCTCCCGCCGGAGCTCGGGCCAGGCGTAGGACCCCGGCCGCGCCCGCCCCTGCGCAGGCGGCCGCGTCAGCCGGGCCTGGTGCGCATCCAGGGCCCGTCGCCGACGCCGGCTCATGCACCCGGCCGCCTGCCAGGCCCTCATCAGGCTGGCCACGAGGTCACGCCCGCCCCGCCGGCGCTGGAACTCCGGGCTGCGATGGGACGCGCAGAGCCACACCGACACCCCGCCCGGGAGATGCAGCTGGGCCCGCCCACCCGTCCCCGGGCCCATGCAGATCAGGCACGGCGGGTCCTTCCCCAGTCGCTCCCCCTTGTA
>DATAGF010000016.1:0-18695 GCA_036257075.1 Miltoncostaeaceae bacterium | reverse complement strand
TCCTCTACTCGCCCCGGCCCGGGACCGAGGCCCACGACAGGCTGGAGGACGACGTCCCCTCCGATGCCAAGCGCGAGCGGATCGGCCGGCTCGTGGAGGTGGTGCAGCGCACCGCGGCCGAGCGGGCGGCGCGCTTCGTGGGCACGACCCGCGAGGCCCTCGTCGAGGGGCCGTCGCGCACCGACCCATCGCGGCTGCGCGGCCGCCTGAGCCAGAACATCGCGGTCAACTTCACGGGGACGGCCGAGCCCGGCACCCTGGCGCGGGTCAGGATCGAGGCCGCGACCTCGATCACGCTCACGGGCCGCGAGGCCCGCGTCGGCGCGGAGGTGGCCGTTCCCGCCTGACGTGCTGGCGCTCGCCGGCCCGACGGCGGCCGGCAAGAGCGCCCTGGCCCACGCCGCCGCCCTGGCGCTGGGGGGCGAGGTCGTGGTCGCCGACCCCTTCCAGCGTTACCGCGGACTTGAGATCGCCGCCGACGCGCCGGGGCCCGCCGCCCTCGCGGAGGTGCGGTACCACTGCGCGGGCGACCTCGCGCTCACCGAGCGCTCCACGGCGGCCGGGTTCGCGGCCCGCGCGCACGCCGCGATCGACGCCTGCGCCGCCGCCGGGCGGCCGGCGATCGTCACGGGGGGCACCGGCCTCTACCTGCGCGCGGCCCTCGCTGACATCGCGTTCCCGGAGGAGGCCGCGGCGGCCGACCGGGAGTGGGCCGAGCGGCTGGCCGCGCGCGACCCGGCCGCCGCCCTCGCCGCCCTGCGCTCGCGCGACCCGGCGGCGGCCGAGCGCGTGGACGCCGCCAACCCGCGCCGGCTCGCCCGGGCGCTCGAGGTGGCCGCAGCCGGGGGCCGAAGCGGCGGGGCGCTGTGGTCCGTGCGGCCTCGGCGGCCGACGCTGCTCGTGGCGGTCATCCGCCCGCGCGAGGCGCTCGACCGGCGCATCGCCGAGCGGGTGCGGCGGGAGCTCGACGAGGGCCTGGTCGCAGAGCTC
This sequence comes from Miltoncostaeaceae bacterium, assembly GCA_036257075.1. GTDB lineage: Bacteria > Actinomycetota > Thermoleophilia > Miltoncostaeales > Miltoncostaeaceae > DATAGF01. The sequence goes on along the minus strand of DATAGF010000016.1, from coordinate 17,705 downwards.
GAGGCGGCCCTGGACGCGCCCGGCGTGGCCCGCGAGCCGCTGCAGGTGATCGGCGCCCGCGAGGTCGCCGCCATCCGGGCCGGTGAGCTCCACCCGTCCGAGCTTCCCGAGCGCCTGGCCGCGCGGACGCGGCGGCTGGCGCGCAAGCAGCTCACCTGGCTGCGGAAGGAGCCGGACGTCGTCGCGCTCGACCTGGGCGACGCCCCCGCCGAGCAGGCGCTGCCGGCGCTGCTGGAGCTCTGGCGGGGCGCAGGGGAGGGTCCGGTAACCTCCGGCCGGTGAGATTCGCCAAGTGGCAGGGGCTCGGCAACGACTACCTCATCGTCGAGGCGGCCGACCTGCCGCTGCGGCTGACGGCCGCCCGCGCCCGGCGGATCTGCGACCGCAACTTCGGCGTCGGCGCGGACGGGATCCTCGAGCTGGCCGACGAGGGCGGCGTGCCGCGCATGACCGTCTGGAACGCCGACGGCAGCCAGGCCGAGAACTGCGGCAACGGCATCCGGATGGTCGCCCGGCACCTGATGGGCCAGGGGCGGCTCCCGGCAGACGGGCGCATCCTGGCCGTCGGCGGGCCGGTGACGGTGCGGCCGGCCGGCGGCGACCGGGTCGAGGTGCGGATGGGGCGGGCGCGCTTCCCCGGAGGGGAGGTTCGCGAGCGCCTGCGCGTCGCCGGCGGGGACGTCGAGCTCGCCGAGGTGTCGATGGGCAACCCGCACGCGATCGTCGAGCACCCGTCCCCGGACGACGTCGTGCGCTCCCTCGGCCCTGCGATCGAGACCGCCGCGCGCTTCCCGGAGCGCACCAACGTCGAGTTCGTGCGTGCGGAAGGACCGTCCGAGATCACCATGCGCGTCTGGGAGCGCGGCGTGGGGGAGACCCTTGCCTGCGGCACGGGCGCCTGCGCCGCGGCGGTGGCCGCGGTCCGTCTCGGCGGCCTGCGCAGCCCCGTGACCGTGCACCTGGCCGGCGGCGACCTGGAGATCGCCGTCGACGACGACCTGGAGGTGACGATGACCGGACCAGCCGTCGAGGTGTACCGGGGCGAGCTGTCGGACGATCTCGTGCGCGCGCTGGAGGAGCTCTGACCGCCCGCACCGTCGGCGCGGAGCGGCTCCGGCGGCTGCCCCCGTACCTGTTCGCCCAGATCGAGCAGAAGATCGCGGCCAAGAAGGCCGCCGGCGTGGACGTCATCTCGCTGGGCATCGGCGACCCCGACACGCCGACGCCGCCGGTGGTGATCGACGCGATGCGGGACCAGGTCGGCCGTCCCGACACGCACCAGTACCCCTCCAACCGCGGCCGCGAGAGCTTCCGCGAGGCCGTGGCGGGCTTCTACGCGGGCCGCTTCGGCGCGGACCTCGATCCGGCGTCCGAGGTCATCCCCGCGCTCGGCGCCAAGGAGGCGGTGGCGAACGTCAACCTGGCCTTCCTCGACCCGGGGGACGTGGCCCTGGCGAGCGACCCCGGCTACCCCGTCTACACGACCGGCCCGCTGCTGGCGGGGGCGGAGCCGGTGCCCATGCCGCTCGTCCCGGAGCTGGGCTTCCTGCCGGACCTCGAGGCCATCCCGGGCGAGGTCGCCGAGCGGGCGCGGATGATGTTCCTGAACTACCCGAACAACCCCACCGGCGGCGTGGTCGACGACGGCTTCTTCGCCCAGGCGGTGGAGTTCGCGCGCCGCAACGACGTCATCGTCGTCCACGACAACGCCTACTCCGAGATCACCTACGACGGCTACCGCGCGCCCTCGTTCCTCGAGACCCCCGGCGCGATGGAGGTCGGCATCGAGATCCTCTCCCTGTCCAAGACCTACAACATGACCGGCTGGCGGGCGGGCGCGGTGGTCGGGAACCGAGACCTCGTGGGCGCCTACTGGCAGCTCAAGACGAACATCGACAGCGGCATGTTCGAGGCGCTCCAGGAAGCCGCCGCCGCAGCCCTGCGCTCGGACCAGTCCTCGGTGGCCGAGGTGTGCGCCGTCTATCAGCGCCGGCGCGACGTGTTGGTGGACGCACTGCGCACGATCGGCCTCCGCGTCGACCCGCCCAAGGGCGCCATCTACGTCTGGGCGCGCGTTCCCGAGGGCGAGACCTCGGCCTCGTTCACCGAGCGCGTGCTCGAGGGGGCCGCGGTGGTGATCTCCCCCGGCGCGGCCTATGGGCCGAGCGGCGAGGGCTTCGTGAGGATGAGCCTCACGGTCCCCGACGAGCGTCTCAACGAGGCCGCCGAGCGGATCGCCGGGCTGGTCGCCGGCCCGGCGGCCTGAGGGTGCCGACGACGGAGCTGGAGGTCCGGGTCCTGCGGCCCGGCGGGCGCGTGCCGGTCCGCGCGCACCCCGGCGACGCGGGGCTGGACCTGGCGGCCGCGGAGGCCGCCGACCTGGCGCCGGGGGGGCGGGCGCCCGTGGGGACGGCGATCGCGGTCGCGATCCCGTCCGGCCACGCCGGCCTCGTGCTCCCCCGCTCGGGCCTGGCGCGGCGCCACGGCGTGACGCTGGCCAACTCGCCCGGGCTGATCGACGCGGGCTACCGCGGCGAGCTGGTCGTGACGCTGGTCAACCTCGGCGACGCCCCGCACCGGGTCGAGCCGGGCGACCGGATCGCCCAGCTCGTCCTGGTCCCGGTGGAGCTGTGGGAGGCCCGGGAGGTCGAGGAGCTCCCGCAATCGGACGGACGCGGCGAGGGCGGGTTCGGCTCGACCGGCTGAGGCGGGCTCAGGCGGCGGCGGGCATCGACTCCCAGAGGCCGATGACGGTGCCCTGTGGGTCGCGGGCGTAGGCGTACCACCCCATGTTCGGGATCTCGGTCTTCGGCCGCACGACCGCGCCGCCGGCTGCCTCGATGCGCGACAGCGAGTCCTCGACCGAGTCGACGCCGATCACCGGGACCGGGGCCGGCGCGTCGGGCTCGCGCTGCATCAGGGCGCCGTTGATCGCGCCGGGCTCGGTCGGCCGCCCGTCGGGCCCGGTCGGCGTCGTCGCCGCCAGCAAGTAGCCGACGTCGCCGAATTGCTCGAGCTTCCAGCCGAAGACGTCGGCGTAGAACCGGCTCGCCGCGTCGAGGTCGTCCACCGGGATCTCGAAGTGCACCACGCCGCCCATCACGCACCTCCTCGCGTCGGATCCGGGCCCGAGGCTACCGGCCGGCGGCGCGCGCCGTCGCGGCACGGTGCGCGGCCTCCTCGAGCGCGTCGTCGAGGGGAGCGAGCTCCACGGGCGCGCCCGTGCGGTGGTCCAGCCCCCAGGCGATCAGCCGGTCCGCGAGCCAGGGGTTCTTCGGCAGGAGCGGGCCGTGGAGGTAGGTGCCCACCACCCGCCCCGTGACGCCGCCCTCGCCGCCGTCCTCGCCGTTGTTGCCGTGCCCGTGGACGACCCGGCCGAGCGGCCGCGAGCCGGGGCCCAGGCGGGTGCGGCCGGCGTGGTTCTCGAAGCCCACGATCCGGTGGCGCTCGCCGTTGAGCTCGGCGTCGATGACGAGGTTGCCGATCAGCCGCGTCGGCCCCGCGACGGTGTCCAGGTCGAGGAGCCCCAGGCCGGGCATCCGCGCGCCGTCCGTGCCGGTGTAGCCATGGCCGGCGAGCTGGAAGCCGCCGCAGACGCAGAGCACCGCGGCGCCGCCGTCCACGGCCGCCCGCAGCCCCTCGGCCTTGGCGCGCAGCAGGTCCTCCGCCACGACGGCCTGGTCGCGGTCCTGCCCCCCGCCGAGGTAGTAGAGGTCGTGGGCGCCGGGCTCGACCGGCTCGCCGAGGCCCGAGGCGGTCACCTCGATCCCGTGCCCCCGCCAGGCCAGGCGCCGCTCGAGGACGGCGATGTTGCCCCGGTCGGCGTAGATGTTCATCTCGCCCGGGTAGAGGTGGCAGACGCGGAGGGCCGCAGGGCTCACGCGCGCGCCCTGCAGCGGTAGACCTGGCGCTCGGCGCCCGGTGACAGGGGCGTGCCGGCGAAGTCCGCCGCGACCTCCACCGGCTCGAGCCCCGCCCGCGCCAGGAGCTCCTCGACCTCGGCGGGCCAGAACAGGTGGACGCGGTGACGGCGCAGGAACTGACGCGGCGCAGCGCCCGGCCGGTGCTCCTCGACGCGGAGCGTGAAGTCGAGCGTGCGCGTCCCCGGATCCCAGCCGTCGTACCAGCCCGAGTGCAGCAGCAGGGGGCCGCCGGCGCCGTCGCGGTAGTGGCCGTTGGAGCGCTCGACGCCCATCGTGGCGACGATCTCGTCCGGATCGGGGTAGCCGACCTCGAAGGCGAGCTCGCCTCCGGGGGCGAGATGGGCCCGCACGCCGCGCAGGCAGGCGACCCGGTCGGCCGGGTCGGTCAGCACCTGAAGGGTGTTCATGGCGGCGATCACCAGCCGGAACCGGCCGTCCAGGCGCAGGACGGCGATGTCGCCGGCGACGGGGCGGATGCGCGCCGCCACCTCGGGCGGCTCGCGCTCCAGCCGCCGGCCGAGCTCGGCGAGCATCGCCGGCGAACGGTCGAGCGCCCAGACCTCGTGGCCGTCGCGCGCCAGCGGGATGGCGACGCGGCCGGTGGCCGCCCCCAGGTCGAGCACGGGCGAGCCGCAGCGCGCCGCCGCGGTTCGCCAGTAGGGGAGGTCCTCGACGTAGTGGGCGTGCTCGAGCGCGAAGCGGCGCGCCTCGCCGTCATCGCTCACGCCAGAACGCCTCCGCCGCGCCCCGGCGCACCAGCGTCTCGCGCAGGCCCAGCATGGCGGTGTACGTGGGCAGGACGTAGAGAGTGCCGCCGTGCGGGGTCGCCGCGACGGCCGCGTCCAGGGCGGCGTCGGGATCTGGCACCACGGTCATGCGGTCGGCGCCGACGCCTGCGTAGCGCACCCGCAGGGCGAGGTCGTAGGCGCGGTCCCCGGTGACGGTCAGCGACGCCGCCCGCTCGAGGAGCGGCTCGTAGTCCACGTCCCAGATCCACGACACGTCGTTGCCGTCGGCGGTTCGGTCGTTGAGCGCCATCAGCAGGTGGGGGCGGCCCTCGTCCAGGAGGATGGTGCGGACCGTCTCGTTGGTCCCGGTGGGGTTCTTGGTGAGCAACAGGACCAGCTCCCGCCCGTCGAGGCGCACCCGCTCGGCGCGGCCGAAGGCGGCCGGGCTGCGCTCCAGGCCCGGCGCCAGGGCGGCCCGGGGGATCCCCATCGCGAGCGCCGCGGCCACCGCGGCCGTCGCGTTGTAGGCGTTGTGCACGCCCGGGAGGGCGATCGCGGCCTCGACCGGCCCCTCGGGCGTCTCGACGCGCAGGGACAGGCCCTCGATGCCGCGCAGCTCGACGCGCACGGCCCGCACGTCCGGCGTCGGCCGCGACGCGCCGCACCCCTCGCAGCGCCAGTGGCCGAGGTGACCGAGCACCACCATGGAGTAGCGCAGCGGCGCGGAGCACGCCCGGCAGCGGATCGAGTCGGCGGCGTGGGGCAGGGACGGCAGCGCCACCGCGGGGTCGTCGATGCCGAAGGTGAGCGCCCGCGGGCGCCCTTCGGCGAGCTCCGCGATCGCCGGGTCGTCGGCGTTGAGCACCGGCGTGGAGCCGGTGGGCAGGCCGGCCACCGTGCCGGCCCAGCGCGAGGCGATCGTCTCGAGCTCGCCGTAGCGGTCGAGCTGGTCGCGGAAGAGGTTCATGAGCACCAGCACGCGCGGGCGCAGCTGGCGAGCGACCTCCGGCAGCGCGGCCTCGTCCACCTCGAAAAGCCCGGCCTGGGGCGCCGGCCGCCGGCCGCGGGCGTCGAGCAGCGCGGTGGCGACGCCGGAGAGCAGATTGGCTCCGGAGGGGTTCGCGGCCAGCTCCCAGCCCGCCTCGCGGGCGCAGGACGACACCAGGCGGGCGGTGGTCGTCTTGCCGTTGGTCGCCGAGATCAGGGTCACCCCGTGCGGCAGGGCGCCCCCCAGCTCGGCGATCGCCTCGGGCCGCAGGCGCAGGAGCACCTTGCCGGGCAGGCTGGTGCCGCCGCCGCGGCCGAGGCGGCGCGAGAGGGTGCCCGCGGCGCGGGCGAGGGTCAGCGAGGGGCCGGCGGTCACGCGCGGATGGTAGCGGCGGCCCGTCAGGCGGCCGTCGACCAGGACCCGTCCGGGCGGCCGATGAGGATCCGGTCGAGCGGGGCGTGGAAGAGCCCGTGGTCGACCACCCCGGGCAGCGCGGCCGCCCGCTCGGCGATCGCCGTCCAGTCCGAGCCGGGCGGGACCTCGAGGTCGAGGAGGGCGAGGTCGTCGTCGCTGCGGCCGGGCCGCCGCTTCGGGGCGAGGTCGGCGAGCTCCCCGGCGATCCGGAGGACGCCGAAGGGGATCACCGCGACGGGCAGGCGCCCCCACGCGTCGAGCGACTCCACGATCTTGGGCTCGTCGACCAGCACCAGCCAGACGGCGGCCGCCTGGGCGACGAGCCGCTCGCGGACGAGGGCGCCGCCCGCGCCCTTGACGAGCAGGCCGCCGGGCCCCACGGCGTCGGCCCCGTCGAAGGCGAGGTCGAGCGGCCCGCGCAGGCGGCCCACCGTGATGCCCAGCTCCCTGGCCAGCGCCGCGCTGGCCCGCGACGTCGGCACGCCGCGGCAGCGCAGGCCGTCGGCGACCCGCCGGCCCAGGGCGCGGATGCCGGCCGCCGCCGCGCGGCCGGTCCCGAGCCCCACCTCCATGCCGTCCTCGACCCGGGCCGCGGCGGCCTCGCCGGCCGCCGCCCACGCGCGCGCTCGCTCGTCGTCCACGCGCGCAAGGCTATGCGACGATCCGCCGGTGCAGGAGGTCGCGCCCGGCGTCACCATGATCGACACCATGCTCGGCGGCTTGGAGGGCGTCACCGCCTCCTACCTGGTGGCCGGCGACCGCCCGGCGCTGATCGAGACCGGGGCGCGGACGTCGGCCCCCGCGCTGCGGGCCGCGCTCGACCAGGCCGGCCTCGCCGCCGGCGACCTGGCCTGGCTGGTGCTGACGCACATTCACCTGGACCACTGCGGCGGCACCGGGATCGTGGCCTCGGCCTTTCCGCGGGCGACGGTCGTCGTGCACCGCCGGGGGGCGCGCCACCTCGCGGAGCCCGGCCGGCTCGTGGCCGCCTCGGCGGCGGTCTACGGGGCGCGCTGGTCGATCTACGGCGGGCTGGACCGCACGCCCGTCGGCCGGATCGTCGCCGCCGAGGACGGCCATCGGGTGCCGGTCGGGCCGGGGCGCGAGCTGGTCCTGCTCGAGACGACGGGCCACGCGCGCCACCACATGTCGGTGCACGACGAGGCCACCGGCACCGTCTTCGCCGGCGACGCCGCCGGCGCCCGGCTCGCCGGCGGCGGCCTCTACCCGACGATGCCACCGCCCGACGTGGACCTGGACGCCGCCGAGCGGAGCGTCGCGCGGATCGCCGCCCTCGCGCCCGAGCGCCTCTGCCTGCCGCACTTCGGCCCGGTGCCCGACCCCGCCGCCGACCTGGCGCTCGCGGCCGAGCAGCTGGGGCGGCTGCGGGCGGCGGCGGCCGCCGGCCCGGACCGGGAGAACCTGCGCCGGGCCATCGAGGAGCAGCTGCCGCTGGAGGCGACCGTCGGCGACCCGGCGGCAGTCGCGCGCTGGCGGCGCCTGACGTGGTCCGAGGCGAACGTCGACGGCCTGGCGGGCTGGCTCGAGCGCCGGTGACGGCGGCGTCCCCTATCGTCGGCCGGGCATGAAGGAGGTCGACGTCCGGCTCGTGGTCCTGGCCGTCCGCCGGCGGGCGCTCGAGGCCTTGCTCGTGCGGCTGCCCGGCAACCTGTGGGCCCTACCCGGGACCGGCGTCGGCCCGGGGGCGACGCTGGAGGCCGCCGCATCGCGGGCGCTGGAGCGCCAGACCGGCGTCCGCGGCATCCGGCTCGAGCAGCTCTACACCTTCGACCGCGACGGCGGGGCGGGGGTGAGCGTCGCCCACCTGGCCCTCGCCCCGGCCGAGCGCCACCCGCCCACCCCCGGCCCGGACATCGTTGAGGTTCGCTGGTTCCCCATCGCCGACCTGCCCGCGCTCGATGCCTGCGACGCGCGGATCCTGGACTACGGGCGCGCCCGGGTGCGCGCGAAGGCGGCCTACGCCCCCATCGCGCTCGACCTGCTGCCGGAGGCCTTCACCCTCGCCGAGCTCCAGGCCGTCTACGAGGCCGTCCTCGACCGCCCCCTCGACACGCGCAACTTCCGCCGCGACGTGCTCGCGTCGGGGGTCGTCGCGCCGCTGGGGCGGGTCCGCTCCGACGGGCCGGGGCGCCCGGCGCGGCTCTACCGGTCCGCCGGCGGGGACTTCCAGGCCCTCGCCCCCGAGCGCCGCATCGCCCGCGCGATCGCGGGGACGGACGACAGCTCCTGAGGGCCCGACGGCTCCGGGCCCCGTGGTAGCCTTCGCGCGGCCCGACGGAGCGAAAGGAACCGCATGGCGCACAACGGCGACGGCCCGCAGGACCTCCCGGCGACGTGGCCCTTCCGGGCGGCCGGCACGCTGCTGATCGCCGCGCTGGCCTGGTTCTGCCTGGGCTTCGCCGTCGAGGACCTGGGCAACGAGCTCGAGGCGCACTTCACGGTCTTCTGGGTCCTCATCGCCATCGCCGGCGCGCTGGTGCTGCTCGGCGCGGCGTACAACATCCAGCTCGGGCGGCGCCGCAAGCGGCACGGGTGAGCGTCGAGCGGGTCGCCGCCGACGCCGCCCGGCTGGCGGCGGCGGTGGCGTGGCTGGGCGAGCCCGAATGGCGCGACGACGCGGCGCGGCTGGCGGGGGAGCGGCCGCCCGCGCCGACCGGGGGCGCCCCGCCCAGCTTCGGCGAGGTGGCGCGCGGCGGGACGGCCCTCGTGGAGGGGTTGGCCGCCGAGGGCCGCTGGGACGAGGCCGCCGCCCAGGCCCGGCACCTGCGGGCCTTCTTCGCCCGCGAGGGGCGACACCTCGGCCCCGTCGCGGCGCCGACCTTCGACGGCCTGCTCGCGGCGGTGATCGCCCGCGACGCCGACGAGGTCGGCGACTTCACGGCCCTGATCGGGGAGATCTTCCCGTGAGCGTCCCCGAGCCGCCGGGCGCGGGCGACGCGCCGGAGACCCGCAAGGGGCGCCTCCTGGTCGCCTCTCCGAGCCTGGCCGACCCGAACTTCCGCCGGGCCGTGGTCCTGATGCTCGAGCACTCGGAGGAGGGGGCGCTCGGGCTGGTCCTGAACCGCCCGACCCCGCTGGTGGCTCGCGAGGCCCTGCCCGGGGCGCTCGCCGACGCCATGCCGGACGACGAGCGCGTCTACCAGGGGGGGCCCGTGCAGCCCGAGGCGGTGATCGTGCTCGCCGACTTCTCCGACGCCACGCTGGCCGCCTCGGTGGCCTTCGACATGGTGGGCATCGTCGACCCGGACGCCGACGCGTCGCGCCTCGGGGACGGCGTCCGGGCCATCCGCGCCTACGGCGGCTACGCGGGCTGGGGGGAGGGGCAGCTCGAGCGGGAGATCGCCGAGGAGGCGTGGATCGACGCCGCCCCGGCCGCCGAGGACGTGTTCGGCGGCGACCCGGACGGGCTCTGGAGCAGGGTGCTGGAGCGCAAGGGCGGCACGTGGCGCCTGATCGCCCGGATGCCCGAGAACCCGTCCGTGAACTGAGGCGGCGGCCGCACTACGCCTGGCTGGTCGTCGCCGCGGCCTTCGCGGCGCTGCTGATCGCGTCCGGGATCCGGGCGACCCCGACCATCCTGATCGAGCCGCTCGACGAGGAGTTCGGCTGGCGCGTCGACCAGGTCTCCCTGGCGATCTCGCTCAACCTGGTGCTCTTCGGCCTGATGGCGCCCTTCTCGGCGGCGCTCATGGAGCGCTTCGGGATGCGCCGGGTGGTGACCGTCGCGCTCGCCGCCATGGCCGCGGGCAGCGCCGTCACGATCGCGATGAGCGCCCTCTGGCAGCTCACCCTCCTGTGGGGGGTGGTCATCGGCGCCGCCACCGGCTGCCTGTCGTCGCCCCTGGCGGCGATCGTCGCGACGCGCTGGTTCGTCGAGCGGCGGGGTCTGGTCACCGGCCTCCTGTCGGCCGCCTACGCGACCGGCCAGCTCATCTTCCTGCCGTTCCTGGCCCTGCTGGTCCGCGACGCCGGCTGGCGCTGGGCGTCCGCGGCCGTCGCCCTGAGCGCGGCGGCCGTCGCGCCCCTCGCCTACGCCCTGCTGCGCGAGCGCCCCGCCGACCGCGGCCTGCCGCCCTACGGCGGGACCGCGGTCGAGCCGCCGCCCGCCGCGGGCGGCAACCCGTTCGCCGCGACGGCCGCCGCGCTCGCCCTCGGCGCCCGCTCGCGCGCCTTCTGGCTGCTCGCGGGCACCTTCTTCATCTGCGGCGCCACGACGGTCGGCCTCATCGCCACCCACCTGATCCCCGCGGCCCACGACCACGGCATCGGCGAGGTGCAGGCGGCCGGGCTGCTCGCGGTGATCGGCGTCTTCGACATCATCGGCGTCACCGCCTCGGGCTGGCTCACGGACCGCTGGGACGCCCGCCAGCTCCTGTTCGCCTTCTACGCCCTCCGCGGCCTGTCCCTGTTCTTCCTGCCCTTCGTGATCGGCTCGAGCGACGCGGGGCTGATCGCCTTCGTCGTCGTCTTCGGCCTCGACTGGGTCGCCACCGTGCCGCCCACGGTGGCGCTCACCGTCGAGGAGTTCGGCCGCGAGCGCGCGGGCGTCGTCTTCGGCTGGATCTTCGCCGCCCACCAGCTCGGGGCCGCCGCGGCCGCCTGGGCGGCCGGCGCCGTGCGGAACGCGTCCGAGAGCTACGAGGTGGCCTTCATGGGGGCGGGCCTGCTCGGGGTGGCCGCGGCCTTCCTGGCGCTGGGCATCGCGAGCCGCGGCCGGCCGAGGCCCGCGGCGGCGATGCCGATGTGACCGCGGGCGGCTCGGCCCTCGGCGGCTCGCCCCCGGCGCGGGCCGGGGGCGACGGTGCCTACCCCAGCCGCCCCGAGTCGGGGAGCGCGCCGAGCTTCTGCAGCGACTGGCTCTCGACCTGCCGGATGCGCTCGCGCGTCACGTTGAACATGCGCCCGAGCTCGTCGAGGGTCCGCGGCTTCTCGCCCCGGAGGCCGTAGCGCAGCTCCAGCACCCGGCGCTCGCGGTAGCTGAGCTGGTCGAGCAGGTCGCGGAGGGCCTGCTCGCGAAGGCTGGTCTCGGCCGACATCTCCGGCGCGACGGTGTTCTCGTCCGCCAGGAAGCGCCCCAGCTCCGACTCCTCCTCCTCGCCCACGGGCTTCTCGAGCGAGACGGTGGGCTGGGCGCTCCGCAGGATCTCCTCGACCTCCTCCGGGGGGAGCCCGGCGGCGTCGCCGATCTCCTCCACGGTGGGCTCGCGGCCGAGCTGGCCGATGAGCACGCGCTCGGCGCGGCTGATCTGGTTGAGCTTCTCGACGACGTGCACCGGGATGCGGATGGTGCGGCCCTTGTCGGCGAGGGCGCGGGTCACGGCCTGGCGGATCCACCACGTCGCGTAGGTCGAGAACTTGAAGCCGCGGCGCCAGTCGAACTTCTCGACCGCCCGCACCAGGCCGAGGGTGCCCTCCTGGATGAGGTCCAGGAACGGCAGGCCGCGTCCGCGATAGCCCTTGGCGATCGACACCACAAGGCGCAGGTTGGCCTCGACCATCTGCTGCTTGGCGGCCTGGTCACCGAGCTCGATGCGCTTGGCGAGGCGGACCTCGTCGGCGGCCGTCAGGAGCGGCACCCGGCCGATGTCCTTGAGGAAGAGCTGGAGCGAGTCGGTCGTCTGCTCGACGGCCGCGACGGGCCGCCGCGGGCGCTCGACCTCCTCGGAGAGCGTGGCGGCGCGCGCGCCGGCCTCGGACTGCTCGAGGAGCTCGACCCCGGCCTCCTCGAGGTGCTGGTAGACCTCCTCGGCGGCGTCGGCGTCGAGGCCCAGCCCGTCGAGCACCTCGGCGACCTCCTCCATCCCGAGGAAGCCCATCTCCTGCCCGCGGACGATCAGCTCGCGGAGCTCACCGTCCCGCGTCAGCCCGGTCACTTGCTGCGTCGACATCCGCCTCCGTTCCCGCGTGGGGTGCATGGTCTCCGTTGGGGGGCCGCGGCGATGGCCCCAGCGCAGGACACCGGCCCTGTCCCGAGGCCACTCCACGGATAACCGGCGCGAATACCGAGCATCACGGAACCGCCCGCGCGACGGCTCGCCGGCCGAACCGAGACTATGTTAGGCGTCGGCCAAGACGTCAAGGGGCACATGGCCCACGGCGACAGGGGATTCGCCGCTTCTCAGCGGTATCCGCAAACCGGCCAGGGGGCCGGCCCGCTGCGGGCGTAGAGCATGGCCGCGCGCCGGTCCTGCTCCGCCTCCGGCGCGGCGGCCGGATCGCCGGTCCCGCCGACCCCCTCCCAGGTGCCCTGGTCGAACTGGTACTTGCCCCGGTACTGGCCGCTCGCGGAGACCGCGCGCGGGTCCCCGCCCGACTCGCACTGGGCGATCCGCTCGAGGACCGACTGGTCGGGCGCGCCCGGGATCCCGGCGGGCGCTCGCGTGGCGGGCGCGGGCTCGGCCTCCGCTGTCGCGCGGCGTCGCACGGTCTCCTCGACCCGCCGCCCGGCCGCGTCGATCGCGGCGTCGCGCTCCTGCCGAGCCGCCGGGGGCTCGCGGCGGCGGCGCTCCTGCGCGACGAGGCCGTCGAGGGTGGCCTTCGCCTGCTCCAGGACCGCCCGGCGGCTGCGCAGGAGCCCGTCCATCCGGGCCAGGCGCGCCTCGGCCTCGTGCAGGGCGGCGTCGGCCTCCTGCTGCTGGTCGAGCAGCTCGCCGCGCACCCGGGCAAGACGCGCGCGCGCCGCCTCCAGCGAGTCGACGATGCGGCCGTCGGCCGAGCTGATCGCCTCCAGCGAGGCCTGCGCGTCGGCCGCCTCGGCGATGCCGCCCGCCGAAAGCACGACCTCCACCAGCGTCGGGGGCTCCTCGACGTAGAGGGCGACCAGCCGGTCGGCGAGCCGCCGCTCCGCGACGCCGTGGGCCCGCCGCGCCTCCCTGAGCGCGGCGGTCGTCTCCCGGATCCGCTCCCGCAGGGCATCGACGCGCTCCTGCGCGGCGGCGTGGGCGCCCGCCGCGGCGGCGGCCTCGTCCCCCAGGCGCACGAGCTCGGCCTCCAGGGCGCGCACCTGCGCGCGGGCGCCGTCGATCACCGTCCCCGGGCTCCCGGGCGCCGCCCGCAGGGCGATCCCCGGGACCGCCGCCAGGGCGGCCGCGAGCGCGAGCGCGGCGAGGGCGCGGCTCCGGCGCAGCCCGGTGGGGGAGGGGGAGATCAACGGAGAGGCACCTCCTGGCACGGGCCGGGGCCCGCGGGGCGCCGGACGGTACCACGGCCCTCGCGGGGCCCGCGACCCCTGACAGCCCGTCAGGGCAGGATCAGGGAAGCTCCGTGCGGGTCATCCGCCGCGCGGCGGCCCAGGCCGCGAGGGCGGTGACGGCGGCCAGGATCACGAACGCCGCGGGCGCCGACGCGTCGGGGGCGTTGACGTCGATGACGCCCTCGACGGCGATGGCGCGCCCGTAGGCGGCGATCGAGAAGCGGTCGGCGGACGCCGCGAAGGTCGCGATCGAGCCCTCCCAGAGCAGGATGTAGAGGACGCCGATCACGACCGGCCGCCGCACCACCATGGCCAGCCACGCCGCCACGGCGCAGTAGCAGAGGGCCGCGAGGGCGATGCCGGCGAGGGGCCAGGCGATCTGGGCGGTGTCGGCCTCGCCGCCGAGCGCGATGGCGGCGGAGGCGAGCACCGCCGGCACCAGCAGCGCCAGGGTCGCCGTCCAGGCGGCCGCGATCTTGGTGACGATGATGGTGAGGCGCGAGAGGGGGGTGGACGCGAGGTAGAGGATGGTGCCGTCCTCCCGCTCGTCGGCGATCGCGCTCGCGCCGATCACGATGGCGATGAAGGCCGTGATCGTCGGGATCACGAGGCGTTGCAGCAGCCGCGCCCAGAACAGCTCCGGCTCGATCTCGCCGGCGGAGGCGAAGACCGTCGACGCGATCACCGGCACGAGCGCCAGCGCCGCGAGGGCGAGGATCCGCTTACCGGTGAAAAGACTCCGGAGCGTAAGTTGATAGACCGGCGCGCTGATGCGCGGGGCGCCGGCGATCACCGGCCCACCCCGCGGGCGCGCTCGTGCAGATACGCGTAGACGCTCTCGAGGTCGTCGTCGACCGGCTCGACGCGGCGCAGCCGCACGCCGGCGTCGCGCGCCAGGCGCGGCAGTTCGCGCCCGAGGCGCTCGACGTCGCCGGCCTCCACGAGCATCGCCCCGTCCTCGAAGCGCACGGACTCCACCAGGCCGGCGCCGACCAGCTCGCGCCCGAGCCCGCGGCCGTCGTCGGTGCGCAGGCGGATGCTGCGCGGCCGATCGGCGATCAGGTCGCGGATCGCCTGGGTGGCCCCGCTCGCCACCAGGTGGCCGTTGACGAGCACCAGCACCCGTGGGGCCATGCGCTCGACCTCGTGCAGGACGTGCGACGACACCACCACCGTGCGCCCCTCGTCGCCGAGGCGGACGATCAGCTCCACGATGTGGCGGCGCTGGGCCGGATCGAGCCCGTTGAGGGGCTCGTCCAGCAGCAGCAGCTCGGGGTCGTGGGCGAGCGCCTGGGCGAGCTTCACGCGCTGGCGCATGCCGTGGGAGAAGCCGCGGAGGCGCCGGTCGGCGACGTCGGCGAGGCCGACCTGGTCCAGCGCTCGCCCGGCGGCGGCGTCCGGGTCGGCGACGCCACGCAGGCGCGCGCAGAGGGCGACCATCGCGCGGGCGGTGAGGAACTGCCAGAGCGCGTCGCGGTCGTGGGCGATGCCGATGTGCTGGTAGGCGTCCGGGTCGCGGGCGAGGTCGGTGCCGAGTACCCGCACCGTGCCCGTGCTCGGCGTCGTGAAGCCGGCGCAGAGCTTGAGCGCGGTGGACTTGCCGGCGCCGTTGTGGCCCAGCAGGCCCGTGACGCCGGGACCGAGCGAGAACGACACGTCCGCCAGCGCCACGGTGTCGCCGTACCAGCGCGAGACGCCGTCGAACACGAGGGCGGGCTCGGTCACGCCTCGCTCCCCGGCCGGTAGCGGCGCAGCAGGACGACCGTGGCGGCGCCCACCACGACGAGGTAGGCGAGGGCGTACTCCCACAGCGAGTTCGGGATGTCGTCGCGCGCGTCCGGGAAGAGCTCCCCGGCGAAGCCGATGGGCAAGGTGGAGAGGGCCACCAGGTCGAGCTCCTCGGCGCCCTGGAAGGCCTCCTGCAGCAGCCCCGACAGGACCGTCGGCGCCACCAGGAGGAGCAGGTAGCCGCCGATCGCGAAGGCCCGGCGGCCGGTCAATGAGGACACGGCCAGGCCGACCATCCCGTAGTAGACGGCGAGGATGACGCCGGCGCCGACGATCCGTGGCAGCTCGGCCCAGTGCTCCTCCAGGTAGGCGACCGGGTGCTCCTCGAAGACGAGGATCCCGACGTAGAGCACGAGCATCGGGACCATCGTCACCAGCAGCAGCGGACCGATCGCGCCGATGACGCGGCCGAGGAGGTACTCGCCGCGGCTGATCGCCGTCGAGAAGTAGAGCTGGAGCACCCCGTCGCGGCGGTCCGGGCAGAGCAGCTCCGGCGTCGTGATGCCGGCGAAGAGCAGGATGACCACGCCGATGATGGCCTGGTACCCGGAGAACGGGAGCGCGTCGCTGAGGTCGATCCCGGTCTGGTCGGCGAACAGCGCCCGCACGCCGAGCACGATCACGGCCGGGGCGACCGCCAACAGGATGAGGGTGATCGGCACCGCCTTGGCCTTCCATCCGCGGCGGGCGCCCAACGAGCGCAGCGCGCCCCAGCGCGCCAGCGACCACACGGCAGCGCCGCGGCCGCGCCGCGGGCCCGTGTAGGTCCCGTAGCGGACGTCGCGGATCTCGGCGTCGGCGGTCCGCGCGGCCGGTGGCGGCCCCGCGGAGCTCACTCGAGCGCGTCCACGAGCGCGTCCTCCAGCGTCGGTCCGGCGGGCCGCAGCTCGCGGAGGGCGACCCCCGCGTCGACGGCGGCGTCCCTCACCCCGTCGAGCAGGGCGTCCTCGGGCGCGCCGCTCACGGCGAGGCCGCCGTCGCGCCGGCGGGCGGCCAGCCCGCGGGCCTCCAGGCGGCCGGCGAAGGCCTCGAGGTCGCCGGTCGCCCGCACCAGCACGCCGTCGCCGGCGAGGCCCTCCATCTCGTCGATGCGCCCGGAGGTGACCACGCGCCCGTCGCGCAGCACCACGACGGCGTCGCAGGTCCGCGTCACGTCCTCGAGCACGTGCGATGACAGCAGCACCGCGACCCCGAGCTCGCTCGAGAGCCGGCGAACCAGGGCGAGCATCTCCTCGCGGCCGGACGGGTCCAGCCCGTTCGTGGGCTCGTCCAGGACCACCAGCTCGGGGGAGTGGACCAGCGCCTGGGCCAGCTTGGCGCGCTGCTTCATGCCGGTCGAGAAGGTGCGGATGAGGCGCGAACGCTCCTCCTCCAGGCCCACCTGGAAGAGCACCTCCGAGGCCCGCAGCACCGCGTCGCGCCGGGGCAGCCCGCGCAGCTCGGCCATGTGGACCACCAGGTCCCGGGCCGTCATCTCCAGGGGCAGGCAGTCGAGCTCCGGCATGTAGCCCAGCCGGCGGCGGACCTCGGCGGCGTCGCGGGACGCGTCGACCCCGAGCACCTCGACCTCGCCCTCGTCGGGGCGGAGGAGGCCCAGCAGCAGCCTCATGAGCGTCGACTTGCCCGCCCCGTTCGCGCCCAGCAGGCCCGTCGCCGGGGCGTCGAGGGCCAGGCTGACGCCGTCGAGCGCGGTGACCTGGCCGAAGCGCTTGACCAGCCCGTCGACGGCGATCAGGCGGGCGCCGCCCGTGAGGGGCGCCGTGAGGGTGGAGGACTCCACGCGCACTGAGTGTAGGGCGTGGGCGATCCCCGGACCCCGGCCCCGGGGCGCGAGCGCCGGGGCCGGACGGGGGCCGGGTTCAGGTGGTGGCCGCGGGGGCGGCCTCCTCGGCCGCCTCGGCGGCCTCGGGGACCGCCTCGCCGCGGATGAAGGCCTCGGTGAGCTCGTGCGCCACCGCGTCCGGGTACTGCACCGGCGGGCTCTTCATGAAGTAGGAGGAGGGACCCTCGAGGGTGCCGCCGACGCCGCGGTCGAGCGCCAGCTTGGCGCAGCGGACGGCGTCGATGACGATGCCGGCCGAGTTGGGCGAGTCCCACACCTCGAGCTTGAGCTCGACGTTGATCGGCACGTCGCCGAAGCCCGTGCCCTCGAGGCGGATGTGGGCCCACTTGCGGTCGGTCAGCCAGGGCACGTAGTCGCTGGGGCCGATGTGGACGTCCTTCTCGTCGATCTCGTCGTCGAGGATCGAGGTCACGGCGTTGGTCTTGGAGATCTTCTTCGAGACCAGGCGCTCGCGCTCGAGCATGTTGAGGAAGTCGGTGTTGCCGCCGAAGTTGAGCTGCGACGTGTGGGCGAGCCTGACGCCCCGGTCGCGCATCAGGCGGGCCAGCTGGCGGTGGACGATGGTGGCGCCCACCTGGCTCTTGATGTCGTCGCCGACGATCGGCAGGCCCCGCTCGCGGAAGCGCTCCTGCCAGTACGCCTCGCGGCCGATGAAGACCGGCACGCAGTTCACGAAGGCGCAGCCGGCCCGCAGGATCTGCTCGACGTACCACTTGGTGGCGTTCTCGGAGCCGACCGGGAGGTAGCTGACGACGACGTGCGTGTCGGTGTCGCGCAGGATGCCGGTGATGTCGGCGGTGGGGCCGTC
>DATAGF010000012.1:0-6933 GCA_036257075.1 Miltoncostaeaceae bacterium | reverse complement strand
GGGGCTTCGAGCCCGGGGACTTCATCGACCGGCGCGCCCTGCGGCGCATGGACCGGTCCAGCCAGATGGCGGTCGCCGCCTCGCGGCTGGCGCTCGACGACGCCCGCCTGGAGATCGACGGGGACGGCTACGGCGCGGGGGTCGCGATCGCGACGGGCAACGGCGGCAGCGAGACCTTCGAGGAGCACCACCGGTCGCTGCTGGAGCGCGGTGCCGACCGCTCCTCGCCGCTCATGGTCCCGGTCATGATCGTGAACATGGCCGCGGGGCAGGTCTCGATGCAGCTCGGGCTGCGGGGGCCGGCGACGTCGGTCGTCACCGCCTGCGCGTCGGGGAACCACGGCATCGGCGACGCCGCGGCCGTCATCCGGCGCGGGGCCGCCGACGTGATGCTCGCCGGCGGGAGCGAGGCCGGCGTCACCCCGTTCTGCATGGCCGGCCTCGACGCGACCCGCGCCCTGTCGCGGCGCAATGACGAGCCCGAGCGCGCCAGCCGGCCGTACGACGTCGGCCGTGACGGCTTCGTGGCGGCCGAGGGGGCCGGCGTCCTGGTGCTCGAGAGCCTCGAGCACGCCCGCGCCCGCGGAGCCGAGATCGTGTGCGAGGTGCGCGGCTACGGCGCGAGCAGCGACGCGTACCACCTCACCGACCCGGAGCCGAGCGGGCGCTGGCAGCTCGCGGCCATGCGCCAGGCCCTGGCCGAGGGCGGGCTCGCAGCCGAGGAGGTCGACTACGTCAACGCCCACGGCACCTCGACCGCCACGGGCGACCCGGTCGAGGTCTCGGCCATCCGCCAGCTCGTGGGCGACGAGCTCGCGGCGCAGGTGCGCGTCTCGTCCACCAAGTCGATGCACGGCCACGCGATGGGCGCCGCGGGCGGCTTCGAGGCCGTGCTCACGGCGCTCGCGATCCGCGAGGGGGCGATCCCGCCGACGATCAACCTCGACGAGCTCGACCCAGACTGCGCCGGCGTGGACCACGTCGCCAACGAGGCCCGCCGGGGCCCCGTCCGCGTCGCGCTCTCCAACTCGTTCGGCTTCGGCGGCCACAACGCGGTGCTCGCGCTCGCGGCGATGGAGGACGGGTGAGCGCCTCGAACGGCCGCCCCGCCCGGGCCCGCGTGGCGGTGACCGGGATCGGGGTCGTGTCCCCGGTCGGGATCGGGCGCGAGGAGATGTGGCGCTCGGTGAGCGAGGGGCGCTCCGGCGCCGGCCTCATCACGCTCTTCGACGCCTCAGACTCGCGCGTGCGGATGGCCTGCGAGGCCCCCGGCTTCGAGCCGTCCGACTTCATGGAGCGGCGCACGGCGCGGCGGATGGACCGCTATGCCCAGTTCGCCGTTGCCGCGGCGCGGATGGCGGTGGCCGACGCCGGCCTGTCGATCGACCGCGACGGCGAGGGCATCGGTGCGATCATCGCCAACGGCGGCTCGGGGGCGACCTCGCGCGAGGAGCAGCACGCCCTGCTGCTGGAGCGCGGCGCCGACCGCGTCTCGCCCTTCGCGATCCCGCTCAGCGTGGCGAACATGGGCGCCGGCCAGGTGTCGATGGAGCTCGGCCTGCACGGGCCGGTCACGGCCGTCTGCAACGCCTGCGCGGCCGGCACCGACGCGATCGGCACGGCGGTCGACGTCCTGCGCCGGGGGGCCGCCCGCGTGATGCTCGCCGGGGGCGCCGACGCGTGCATCACGCCCTACTTTGTCGCCGGGTTCGACGCGATGCGGGTGCTCTCGCGCGGCAACGACGACCCGGCCGGGGCCGCGCGGCCCTTCGACCGCGAGCGCGACGGCTTCCTGATCGGCGAGGCCGGCGCCGTCCTGGTGCTGGAGCCGCTGGAGGACGCGCGCGCCCGGGGAGCCGACGTCATCTGCGAGATCGCGGGCTACGGCGCGAGCGCCGACGCCTTTCACATCACCGACCCCGACCCGACGGGCGAGCCCCAGGCGCGCGCGGTGGTCGCCGCGCTCCGGGACGCCGCGGTGCCGCCGGAGGACGTCGACCACGTCAACGCCCACGGCGGGGCGAGCAAGTCGGGCGACCCGACCGAGCTGCGCGCGCTGAAGCTGGCGCTCGGCGAGGAGGCGGCCTCGCGGGTGGCCGTCAGCGGGACCAAGTCGATGCACGGGCACTGTATGGGCGCGACGGGGGCGTTGGAGGCCGCGATCACCGCCCTGGCTCTGCGGGAGGGCCTGGTGCCCCCGACCATCAACCTGCGGGAGGTCGACCCGGAGTGCGCGGGCGTCGACCACGTGGCCAACGCCGCCCGGCCGGCCGACCTGCGGGTGGCGATCTCGACCTCGTTCGGCCTCGGCGGGCACAACGCGGCCCTCGTGATGACCCGCGCCGGGGAGAGCGAGCGCTGATGGGCTGGGCGCGCCGCCTCACCCCCCGCGCGGAGAAGACCATCCGGCTGGTCACGGTCTGCCTGCTGGCGGCGATCCTCGGGATCATCGCCGTGGCGCTCGACAACGAGGCCGTCGGGTACGCGGCGATGGCGCTGGTGCTGGCCGGCATCCTGGCCGGTCCGCTGGTCGCGCGCCACCTCTTCCGGGGGGGCCCGCCGGAGGGGAAGCCGCCCGCGGCGCGCTAGGCTCGGTCGTCGTGAGCGCCGACGCCCGCGACACCCTGGACCGCCTGCTGTCGGAGAGGATCCTCGTCCTCGACGGGGCCACGGGCACGATGATCCAGGGCCACCGCTTGGAGGAGGCCGACTTCCGCGGGGAGCGCTTCGCGAACCACCCGCTGCCCCTCAAGGGGAACAACGACCTCCTCACGCTGACGCGGCCGGACGTGGTGAGCGGCATCCACCAGGCGTTCCTCGAGGCCGGCGCGGACATCATCGAGACCAACACGTTCACGTCGAGCGCCGTCGCCCAGGCGGACTACGGCACCGAGGCGGTCGTGCGCGAGATGAACCGGGAGGCGGCGCGGCTGGCGCGCGCTGCGGCGGACGAGTGGACCGCCCGGACGCCGGAGCGGCCGCGCTTCGTCGCCGGCGCCATCGGGCCGACCAACCGCCTGCTGTCCATCTCGCCCGACGTGGAGGACCCCGCGGCCCGCTCGATCACCTTCGAGGAGCTGCGCGCGGCGTACGCCGAGCAGGTGCGCGGCCTGGTCGAGGGCGGCGTCGACCTGCTGCTGGTCGAGACGATCATCGACGCCCTCAACGCCAAGGCCGCCATCGCCGCGATCGACGACGTGGCCGTGGAGACCGGCGTTCGCCCGCCGGTGATGATCTCGGTGACCATCACCGACCGCAGCGGGCGCACCCTCGCCGGGCAGACGATCGAGGCGTTCTGGATCACGATCGCCCACGCGCGCCCCTTCAGCGTGGGCGTCAACTGCGCCCTCGGCGCCGCCGAGATGCGGCCCTACCTCGCCGAGCTGGCGCGCGTGGCCGACTGCTGGACCACCTGCTACCCGAATGCCGGCCTGCCCAACGTTTTCGGCGAGTACGACGAGCTGCCCGAGCACACGGCCGCCGAGCTCGGCGAGTTCGCCGCGAGCGGCCTCGTGAACATCATGGGCGGCTGCTGCGGCACGACGCCGGACCACATCCGCGCGATCGCCGACGCCGCGCGGGGCAAGGCGCCTCGGCTCGTGCCGCCGCCGGCGGACCTCACCCGGCTCGCGGGCCTCGAGCCCCTGGTGCTCCGGCCCGACGCCAACTTCACCACGATCGGCGAGCGCACCAACGTCACGGGCTCACGCCGCTTCGCCGAGCTGATCCTCGCCGGCGACTTCACGACCGCCCTCGACGTGGCCACCGAGCAGGTCCGCAACGGGGCCAACATCGTCGACGTGAACATGGACGAGGCGATGCTCGACTCCGAGGCCGCCATGACCACGTTCCTCAACATGGTCGCCACCGAGCCCGAGATCGCGCGCGTGCCGATCATGGTCGACAGCTCGAGGTGGTCGGTGATCCAGGCCGGGCTGCGCTGCGTGCAGGGGAAGCCGGTCGTCAACTCGATCAGCCTCAAGGAGGGCGAGGAGGAGTTCCTCGACAGGGCCCGCGAGGCGCGCCGCTTCGGCGCCGCCGTGGTCGTCATGGCCTTCGACGAGCAGGGCCAGGCCGACACGGTGGAGCGCAAGGTCGAGATCTGCGAGCGCGCCTACCGGCTGCTGGTCGAGCGGGCGGGGGTGCCGCCGCGGGACATCATCTTCGACCCCAACGTCTTCGCCGTGGCGACGGGCATCGAGGAGCACAACGCCTACGCCGTGGCCTTCATCGAGGCGACGCGGCGGATCAAGGAGAGCTGTCCCGGCGCCAAGGTGAGCGGCGGCGTCAGCAACCTGTCCTTCTCGTTCCGGGGGAACGAGGCCGTGCGCCAGGCGATGCACGCGGCGTTCCTGTTCCACGCCGTCCGCGCCGGGATGGACATGGGCATCGTCAACGCCGGCCAGCTCGCCGTCTACGAGCAGATCGACGAGGAGCTGCTGGAGGCCGTCGAGGACGTCCTCTTCGACCGCCGCGAGGACGCCACCGACCGGCTCGTGGAGCTCGCCGAGCGGGTCCGCGACGAGGGCGGCGCCCGGGTGGCCGACGAGGCCTGGCGCGGCGGCACGGTCGAGGAGCGCCTCGAGCACGCGCTGGTGAACGGGATCGTCGACCACGTCGAGGCGGACACGGAGGAGGCCCGCCAGGCCTACGGAGCGCCGCTGGCCGTGATCGAGGGCCCCCTGATGGCCGGGATGAACGTCGTCGGGGACCTGTTCGGCTCGGGGAAGATGTTCCTGCCCCAGGTCGTGAAGAGCGCCCGCGTCATGAAGCGGGCCGTCGCCCACCTCGAGCCCTTCATGGAGGAGGAGCGCGCCCGGGCCGAGGCGGCCGGCGAGGACACCGAGCCCCAGGGGACCATCGTGATGGCCACCGTGAAGGGCGACGTCCACGACATCGGCAAGAACATCGTCGGCGTGGTGCTCGGCTGCAACAACTACCGGGTGATCGACCTCGGCGTGATGGTGCCGGCCGACCGCATCCTCGAGACGGCCGACGCCGAGGGGGCCGACATCGTGGGGCTGTCCGGGCTGATCACGCCCTCGCTCGACGAGATGGTCGGCGTCGCGGCCGAGATGGAGCGGCGCGGCATGAGCCTCCCGCTGCTGATCGGCGGGGCGACCACCAGCCGCCAGCACACCGCGGTCAAGATCGCGCCCGCCTACTCGACGGGGGTCGCCCACGTGCTGGACGCCTCGCGGGCCGTCGGCGTGGTCGCGCGGCTGCTCGACCCCGGCCAGCGCGAGGCCTTCCTCTCCGAGGTGCGCGAGGACCAGGAGACGCTGCGCGAGCAGCATGCGACGCGGCGGGAGCGCCCGATCCACGCGCTCGCCGAGGCCCGCGCCCGCCGGCCGCGCATCGACTGGCGCCCCGAGGACCTCCCGGTCCCGGAGCTCATCGGCCGCCGCCAGCTGCGCGGCATCCCCCTCGCCGAGATCGTCCCCTTCATCGACTGGACCTTCTTCTTCCACGCCTGGGAGGTGCGCGGGAAGTTCCCGGAGGTACTCGACCACCCGCGCCACGGCGCGGCGGCGCGGGAGCTCTACGGCAACGCCCGGGCGATGCTCGACGAGCTGGTCGCCGGCGGGCGGCTCGAGGCCAACGCGGCCTACGGGCTCTGGCCGGCGAACGCCGAGGGCGACGACATCGTCCTCTACGCCGACGCCTCGCGCTCCGCGGAGCTCGCCCGCTTCCCGATGCTGCGCCAGCAGCGGGTGAAGGCCGACGACAAGCCCCAGTACTGCCTCGCCGACTTCGTGGCGCCGCGGGAGGGCGGGCTGCTCGACCACGTCGGCGGCTTCGCCGTCACGGCCGGGATCGGCGCGGACGAGCTCGCCGCCGCCTACGAGGGCCGCCACGACGACTACTCGGCGATCATGGTCAAGGCCCTCGCCGACCGCCTGGCGGAGGCGCTGGCGGAGATGCTCCACGCCCGGGTGCGGCGCGAGTGGGGCTACGGCCGCGACGAGTCGCTCAGCAACGAGGAGCTGATCGCGGAGTCGTACAGGGGCATCCGGCCGGCCTTCGGGTACCCG
Source organism: Miltoncostaeaceae bacterium (assembly GCA_036257075.1). Classification (GTDB taxonomy): domain Bacteria; phylum Actinomycetota; class Thermoleophilia; order Miltoncostaeales; family Miltoncostaeaceae; genus DATAGF01. The sequence continues at coordinate 898 of DATAGF010000012.1, read as the reverse complement.
GCCTGCCCGGACCACCTGCCCAAGCGGCGCCTCTTCGACCTGCTCGCCGCCGGCGAGGTCGGGATGACCCTCACCGACTCGCTCGCCATGCTCCCCGCCGCGTCCGTCAGCGGCCTCTACCTCCAGCACCCGGCGGCGCGCTACTTCGCGGTGGGGCCGGTGGGCGCCGACCAGGCCGAGGACTACGCACGGCGGATGGGCCTGCCGCTCGAGGAGGTCGAGCGGTGGATCGGCCCCAACCTGGCCTACGAGCCGGCGGCTCGGGAGGGCGCCGCGGCCTGATCGTCCAGGACGGCGGCGACCCGCCAGGGGGCGTCGTCGGGGCCGTCGAGGGCGAGCGTCCAGGTGCCGTCGAAGCGGGCCTCCCGGTCGCGCGAGCCGGCGACCAGGTCGAGCGTGTCGCGGTCCTCGACGTAGCGGACGCCCCGCAGCCGCATGTGGACGGTCGCCGTGGGCGGGGCCGCCTCCGAGTCGACCCTGAGCAGCGTCGTCTCCAGCACCACCGGCGCGCGCACGACGAGGCGCAGGCTCCGCCCGTTGCCCGGCGGGTGGAGGAGCTCGCCCAGCAGGTCAGGCCGGGCGACGCGCGCGAAGGCCGCGTCGTCGCCGTCGACCGCCTCCGCCCAGGCGGCGACCGCCCGGCGGACGGTCGCGTCGATGACGTCCGGGTCGAAGCGCTGGTCGGCGAGCGACAGGTCGCGCGCCTTGGCGAGCGCGGTAGCGGCGTCCTCGTCGTCGACCTCGGCGTGGGTGACGCCCTCCGGGAGCACGTCGGCGACCGCGGCCTCGACGCGGGCGCGGTCCGTCATGCGGCCGTCCTCGGACGGGTCGGCCTCGATGGGCGCCTCGAGCTGGTGCTCGCCCTCCTCGTCCTGCTCGATCGACAGCAGGGTCCAGC
>DATAGF010000003.1:0-8009 GCA_036257075.1 Miltoncostaeaceae bacterium | reverse complement strand
GCGCTCGCGTCCGGCGTCGATGGGGGATCGCCCGGGGCCGCGACCTCGACCGTCCAGCCGGCCTCGGCCAGGTGGCGCGCCACGACCATGCCGTCGCCGCCGTTGTTCCCCGAGCCGACTACGACCAGGGCCGAGCCGGCGTCGCCGAACTCGGCGAGCATCGCCTCGGCGGTCGCCAGGCCGGCCCGCTCCATGAGCAGGATCGAGGGCATGGCGTGGTCCTCGCTCGCCTGCCGGTCGGCCTCGCGCAGGCCGGCCGCGTCGAACAGCGGGGTGCAGCCCGGGAGCGGGGCCGGGGTCGAGGATCGCGCGGTGGGCACGGCTTCTCATCCTCGCAGACGCGGCCCGCCGACCGGCCCCGGTGTCAAGCTCGCTTGACTCGCCGGCCTTCGCCGGATCGTGCTGGTCGTGGCGCTGACCGGCGCGCTGCTGGTCGAGCTCCTGCAGGGCGACGACCCGCGCCCCTACATCCCGATCCTTGCCGTGGGCGGGCTCGCCTACGTCGCCGCCTTGCTCCGGCTCCGCTGGCGCTCTTCGGGGACTGGCCCCTAGCGCTCGGCCGACTCGGCGACCGCGAAGGCGACCGCCGAGTCGCGCCCGTGGGTCAGCGACACGTGGATCCGCTCGACGCCGAGCTGCTCGGCGCGCGCCCGGTAGCGCCCGTGGAGGGCGATGGTCGGCGCGCCGCGCCCGCGGACCACCTCGACCTCGCGCCAGCGCGTCATCCCGATGCCGAGCGCCTTCCCGACGGCCTCCTTGGCCGCGAAGCGGGCGGCGAAGTGCTGGGGCGGGAAGCGGCGCGAGTGGCAGTAGGCGGCTTCGGCGGGCGTGAAGCAGCGCTCGGCGAGGCGGGGCCGGCGCTCGAGGGCGGCGGCGAAGCGGTCGATCTCGACGACGTCCGTCCCGACGCCGACGATGGGCACAGTCTCAGGCTCTACTCGACGGTGACGGTCTTCGCCAGGTTGCGCGGCTGATCGACGTTCAGCCCGCGGGCCTGCGCGATTCCGTAGGCGAAGAGCTGGAGGGGGACCACGGCCGCGATCGGCGAGAGCAGGGCGGGCATCCGCGGCGCCCAGAGCACGTCCTCGGCGTGGCGCTCGATCTCCTCGTTGCCCTCGGTCGCGACGGCGATCACGCGCGCGCCGCGGGCGCGGACCTCCTGGATGTTCGAGACGACCTTGTCGAAGACGTGGCCGTCGGTCGCCACCACCACGACCGGCGAGCCCTCGTCCAGCAGCGCGATGGGGCCGTGCTTCATCTCCCCCGCCGGGTAGGCCTCGGTGGGGATGTAGGAGATCTCCTTCAGCTTGAGCGCGCCCTCGAAGCAGACGGGCACGCCGACGTGGCGGCCGAGGTAGAGGAAGAAGGGCCGCTCGGCGTAGGCGGCGGCGGCCTCCATGACCTGCCGCGGCGCCGACGAGGCGAGGTAGGCCTCGATGGCGTCGGGGATGCGGCGCAGCTCGTCGGCCAGGTCGAGCGCGCCCGCGGCCGTGAGGGCCCACTTCAGCCGGCCGAGCTTGAGGGCCAGCAGCGAGAGGGCCATGACCTGGGCCGTGTGGGTCTTGGTGGCCGCGACCCCGATCTCGAGGCCGGCGCGCGTGTAGAGGACGCCGTCGGCATCGCGGGTCGCCTGGGAGCCCATGATGTTGGTGACCGCGACGACGTGGGCGCCGCGCTCGCGGGCCACCCGCATCGCAGCCAGCGTGTCGGCCGTCTCGCCGCTCTGGCTGATCCCGAGGACCAGGTCGCCGGGGCCGGCGAGGCAGGTGCGGTAGCGGTACTCCGAGGCCACCTCGACGTGCACCGGCACGCGCGCCCAGTCCTCGATCAGGTACCGGCCCACCAGGCCGGCGTGGTACGAGGTGCCGCAGGCCACGACGTGGATCCGCTCCACCCGCGCCAGAGCGGCGTCGTCGAGGCCGAGGCCGTCGAGATCGACCGAGCCGTCGCCCCGCAGGCGGTCGCCGATCGTGTCCCAGAGCGCCGCCGGCTGCTCGTGGATCTCCTTGAGCATGAACGACTCGTAGCCGCCCTTCTCGGCGGCGTCCTCGTCCCACTCGACCCGGCTCGGGGCGCGCGGGGGCTGGCGGGTCTCGCCCTGCCAGATCGCGTGCCCGTCGGGGTCGAGGGCAACGACCTCGTCGTCCTCGATGAGGACGACGTCGCGCGTCTCGCTCAGGAAGGCCGGGATCGCCGAGGCGACGAAGCGCTCGCCCTGCCCCACGCCGATGACCAGCGGGCACTCGCGGCGGGCCGCGACCAGCCGGCCCGGCTCGGCGACGTGGGCCGCCACGAAGGCGAAGTGGCCGCCCAGGCGCGGGAGGACGGCCCGCACCGCCGCGGCGAGGTCGCCGTCGTACGCGCGCGCGATGAGCTGGGGGACGACCTCGGTGTCGGTGTCGGAGGCGAAGACCACGCCGGCGTTCTGCAGCTCGGAGCGCAGCTCCATGTAGTTCTCGATGATCCCGTTCATCACCACCAGCACCGAGCCGTCGGCGCTGGCGTGGGGGTGGGCGTTGGCGGTGGTCACGCGGCCGTGGGTCGCCCAGCGCGTGTGGCCGAGGCCCGAGGTGGCCCCGTTGCCGTTGCCCGCACCGGCCGCCGTGCGCAGCTCGGCCAGGTTGCCGACCGCGCGGACGGACTCGACGACGCCGTGGCCCTCGTCGATGAGGGCGAAGCCGGCCGAGTCGTAGCCGCGGTACTCCAGCCGCTCGAGGCCGGTGAGGATGAGCTCACGGCACGGGCGCCCGCCCACGTATCCGATGATCCCGCACATGTCCCCAGCCTCCTTCCGGTCCCGGAGGTTACGCCGGTGCGTCGGCGGACGAGGCTAGACGTCCGCCCAGTTCTCGCGCGGCCACCTCGGCGATCGTCGTGCACCACACGTCGCACTCATCGGCCGTCGGGGCCTCGACCATGACCCGCACGAGCGGTTCGGTGCCCGACGCGCGCACCACCACCCGGCCGTCCTCGCCCAGGGCTGCCTCGCACTCGCGCACCGCCGCCCAGAGGGCCTCGGCGCCGGCGAGGTCGCCCTTGCGCTCGACCAGGACGTTGACCAGCCGCTGGGGCAGGCGCTCCATCACCCGCCCGGCCTCGGCGAGCGTCTCGCCGCGGGCCGCCAGGGCCTCGAGCAGGTGGAGGCCAGCGGCCAGGCCGTCGCCCGAGGGGCCGTGGCGCAGGTTGATGACGTGCCCGCTCTGCTCGCCGCCGAGCGCGTAGCCCCCCCGGCGCATCTCCTCGAGCACGTAGCGGTCGCCGACGTCGGTCCACCGCACCTCGATGCCCTCCGCGGCCATGGCGCGCCGGAAGCCGAGGTTGGTCATCGTGGTCACCACGACCGCCTCGCCGTCCAGGTGGCCCCGGCGGCGCATCTCGAGCGCGCAGATGGCGATGATCTGGTCGCCGTCCAGCGGGACGCCGTCGCCCCCGACCGCGAGCATGCGGTCGCCGTCGCCGTCGAAGGCCAGCCCCAGGTCGGCCCCCGCCTCCCGCACCGTGGCCGACAGGAGCGCGAGGTCGGTGGAGCCGCAGCCGACGTTGATGTTCACCCCGTCTGGTTCGACGCCGATGGCGGTCACCCTGGCGCCGAGGCGCTCGAGGACCTCGGGCGCCGTGACGGCCGTGGCCCCGTTGGCGCAGTCGACCACGATCGACAGGCCGCCGAGGTCGACCGGCCGCCGCTCCAGCAGCGACTCGACGTAGCGCCCGCGGCCCTCCTCCCAGTGGGCGATCTCCCCGAGCCGGCCGCCCTCGGGCCGCTCGCCGCGGTCGTCGCCGAGGGCGGCCTCGACCGCCGCCTCCTCGGCGTCGGCGAGCTTGAAGCCGTCGGGCCCGAACAGCTTGATGCCGTTGTCCGGGAAGGGGTTGTGGGAGGCGCTGATGACCGCGCCGGCGGCCGCGTCGGACGCGCCGACCAGCTCGGCGACCGCGGGCGTCGGCAGGACGCCCGCGAGGCCGACGTCGGCGCCGGCGCTGGCGAGCCCGGCCGCGAGCGCGCCCTCCAGCATCGGCCCGCTGCGCCGCGTGTCGCGGCCGATGAGGACCCGGGCGCCGCGGGGCAGGCGGCCCCCGAGCGCGCGCCCGATCGCGAGCGCGAGCTCGGGCGTCAGGTCGCGGTTGGCGACCCCGCGGACCCCGTCGGTCCCGAACAACCGCCGCGACGGGGGCACCGGGGCCTGGCCGGGCGAGGCCGGTCTACCTCTTCGAGAACTGCGGACGCTTGCGCGCGCCCTTGAGGCCGGCCTTCTTGCGCTCCTTGATGCGGGCGTCCCGGGTGAGGAAGCCCTCCTTCTTGAGCTGGGGGCGCAGCGCCTCGTCGGCGACCGTGAGGGCGCGGGCGATGCCGTGGCGCAGGGCGCCGGCCTGGCCGGAGATGCCGCCGCCGTGCAGGATCGCCTCGACGTCGAAGCGCCCCTCCGTGCCCGTCGCCGCCAGCGGCATGCGGGCCTCGGTCACCAGCACCGGGCGCCCGAAGAACTCGTCGATCGGCCGGCCGTTGCAGGTGATCTGGCCGGTCCCCGGCGCCAGCGTCACGCGCGCGACCGAGGTCTTGCGCTTGCCGGTGGCCCGATAGCGGGCGGCGGTGACGTCGGTGCTCACGAGGCGGCCTCCGCGACGCGGGTGAGGCGCAGCGGCTCGGGCTTCTGCGCTTCGTGGGGGTGGTCCGGCCCGGCGTAGATCTTCAGCTTGGTGAGCTGGGCGCGGCCGAGCCGATTCCGCGGCAGCATGCCGCGCACGGCCCGCCGGAGCACCTCCTCCGGACGCCGCTCGAGCTGCTCGCCGAGCGTGCGGCTGCGGATGCCGCCGGGGTAGCCGGAGTGGCGCCAGTAGCGCTTGTCCCGGAGCTTGTTCCCGGTGACCGTGATCTTCTCGGCGTTCACGACCACCACGAAGTCGCCGGTGTCGGCGTGGCGGGTGTACCAGGGCGAGCGCTTGCCGGAGAGCGTCTCGGCGATGACCGAGGCGAGCCGGCCGAGGTTCTGGCCCTCGGCGTCCACGACGTACCAGCGTCGATTGACGCTGCCGGGCTTCGCGCTGAGAGTGCTCACGAGCGGGGCGAAACCTCCACAAACATGACGACGCGGCGCACGCCGGGCGCCGCGAGAAACGACCGCGGAGTCTAGGAAAATGCGGCCTGCACCGCAACTCGGCGGCGATGGACTCCCTGGACTTCGCAGTCCGAGACGGTTAAAACCAATACACTGCGCAACAGGTGGACGGCAACGCACCGTCCGCCCGTGGCGGGGGCGCAATGGAGACCCGTTCGGTGAGCCGCTGTGTGGCGATCGCCGCCCACGGCAAGAGGTGTCAGCAGAGCCCGTTCCGGGGCAGCCCGTACTGCTGGCACCACACCCAGAGCCGCAAGATCTGGGCCCCGAGCCGCCCCCTGGGCTCCCCGGCGTCCCCGATGCCGCGCACCGGCGGCCCGGCCGAGCACGCGCGGGAGGACGAGGGCCGGACGGGCGTCGACCGGCGGGCGCGCGCCGACCGCCGTGCCGCCTGGACGCCGGAGGAGGCGGTGGCCCTGCGCCTCGCCGACGCGCTCGGGCCGGCCGGGGTCGAGGAGCTGCTCGACTTCCTCGAGAACGTCCGCGAGGGCGCCTTCCTGATCGTGCGCGACGAGAGCGGCGTCTTCACCGAGCGCAGCGTGGCCGACCGGCCCGCGCGTCAGCGCCGCACGGCCTGAGCGGGGCCCGGGAGCGCGTCGACCCCTGGGCGCTGCGGCAGCGCGGCGTCGAGGATCCCCGAGTGCGGGACGCCATGGCCGCCGTGCCGCGGGCGCGCTTCGTCGATCCCGACCTGGCGGGGCGCGCAGCCGAGGACGGCCCCCTGCCGATCGGCGAGGGCCAGACGATCTCCCAGCCCCTGGTCGTCGCCCTCATGGCGCAGGCGCTCGAGCTGCGGCCGGCGGACCGGGTGCTCGAGGTCGGCGCGGGCAGCGGCTACGCGGCCGCCGTCCTCGGGCGGCTCGCCGCCCGGGTCGACGCCGTCGAGGTCCGAGAGGCGCTCGCGCTCCGCGCCGCCGAGAACCTCGCCGCGGCGGGGGTCGGCAACGTCACGGTCCACGCCGTCGACGGCACCGGGGGCTGGCCGCCGGGCGCGCCCTACGACGCCATCTCGGTGGCGGCCGGGGCGCGGGCCGTGCCGCCCGCGCTGCTGGAGCAGCTCGCGCCAGGCGGGCGGCTGGTGATGCCGCTCGGCCGTCGCCCCGAGCGGCAGCGCCTGGTCCGGATCCGGCGAGCGGAGGACGGCGAGGACCACCTCGAGGACCTCGGCATCCCGGTCCGCTTCGTCCCCCTGGTGTCACCTGAGGATTAGGCCACATGCGGAAAGGCCGCCTCTGCCGGGCGGCCATGCGCGCCTCCGGGCCCTGACCGGGCCCTCCGGCAGACGGGGGCACCGCCTTCGGCGGGGCGGGCCGCCTTGAACACCTTCAGCGCGGACGTCCGCGGAGGGCGTCGATCCTGCGCCGGTCCCGCTTCGAAGGGCGGCCCGCCAGGTCGGCGCCGGGCGGCGGCGCCATGCGGCGCAGCTCGCGCCGCCGCTCGCGGTTGAGGCGGCTCGCCTCGGTCTCCTCGTAGAGCAGCGCCGCCTGGGGCGCGGAGCCGCGCTTGTCGGCGAGCGCCCTGACGACGACGGTGGTCGTCGTCTCGCCCACGGTCACCGCCACGGTCTCGCCCACCCGCACGTCGCGGGAGGGCTTGACCCGGAGGCCCTCGACCTGGACCCGCCCGCCCTGGACAGCTTCGGTGGCGAGCGACCGGGTCCTGAAGAAGCGCGCCGCCCAGAGCCACTTGTCGATCCGAACGCGGCCGCCGTCCATCGCCGGATCATCCCACGGCGGCGGCCGGCCGCGGCCCGGTGTAGCGCGACCGCGGCCGGATGAGGCGCGCGTCGGCGGCCGCCTCGATGGCGTGCGCCGCCCAGCCCGCCGAGCGCCCGAGGGCGAAGAGGCAGAAGGGCGCGGCGGCGGGCAGGCGGTGGGCGCGCGCGATCGCGACGAGGCCGAGGTCGAGCGTGGCCTCGAGGCCCAGCTCGTCGCGGGCGACGCCGACGAGGGACGCGACCGCCGGGTCGGCCCGCGCCTCGGCGGCGCGCCCCAGCAGCTCGGCGCCGCGGGGGTCTCCGTCGGGGTAGAGCTCGTGGCCGAAGCCCGGGAGCGCGCCCTGCTCGCCGAGCGCCCGGGAAACGGCCTCGCGGGCGCCGTCCCGGCCCGCGTCCGCCACCAGCCCCGCGGCGCGCTCGGTCATCCCGCCGTGGCGACGCCCTCGCAGCGCGCAGAGGGCGGCCAGCAGGGACGACTCGAGGGGGGCGTCGGCCGAGGCGACGCAGCGGGCGGTGAACGAGCTCACGTTGAGGTCGTGGTCGGCGCAGAGCACCAGGGCGGCGGTGACGTCCGCGGCGGCCGACGGCCGCCCCCAGCCGCGCGCGAGCCGGGCGCCGAGCGGGCCCCGCCCCTGCGCCCCGGCTGCCGCGAAGAGCCCCTGCACGACGACCGCCGCCCGCCGCGGGGCGGCCTCCCCCAGCGCCGCCACGCCCGCGACCGCCCGCTCGCCCTCGGCCAGCAGGTGGCGCGCCAGGGCGCCGGCGTCGGGAGGGCCGTCGCCGTCCGGCGGCTCGGCCGGGAAGAGCCCCGGGGCGTCCTCGGCGGCGCCGGTCCACAGAAGGGCGGCGACCTCCTCGAGGGTCGCCGTCGCCGCCAACGCGACGACGTCGCGGCCGCGGTAGTACGGACGGCCGCCCTCGATCAGCGTGAGCGCGGAGTCGAGCACCGGCGTGCCCCAGTGCAGGGCGCCGTGGGCCGCCATCGCCGGGTCGCGGCCGCGGTCGCGGCGCTCGCGAAGCTCCTCGATGGCGGCCCGCGGGTAGCGGCGGGCGCGGCTCGGGCCCGGGCCGGGCTCGGAGGCGACCAGCCCGCGGCTGACGTACGCGTAGAGCGTGGGCCGCGAGACGCCGAGCAGGTCGGCCGCCTCCTGCGCGCTGAGCGCGTCGCCGTCGCCCGCCAT
>DATAGF010000119.1:0-3300 GCA_036257075.1 Miltoncostaeaceae bacterium | reverse complement strand
GCCTCCTCCTCGCCGTCGATCTGGGTCGCGATGCCCACGTGGCAGGTGTCGAGCTGGCACCCGCGGCAGATGGTGCAGCCGATGGCGACCATCGACGCCGTCCCGAAGCCGAGCCGGTTCGCGCCCATGCAGATGAGCTTGATGCAGTCGGCGGCGCTGCGGAGGCCGCCGTCGGCCCACAGCTCGACGCGGTCGCGGATTCCCGCCTCGGTGAGGGCGTGGTGGGCCAGGACGGTGCCGATCTCGCAGGGAAGGCCGGCGCGGCGCAGCGCGTGCTGGCGGGCGGCGCCGGTGCCGCCGTCGTAGCCGGACATGTTGATGACGTCGGCGCCCGCCTTGGCGATGCCGATGGCGATCGTGCCGATGCCGGGCACCACGGGCACCTTCACGATCACCCTGGCGTGCGGGTTCGAGGTCTTCAGCTCGTCGATCAGCTGGGCCAGGTCCTCGATCGAGTAGAGGTCGTGGTTGTTGGAGGGGCTGATCAGGTCGCTGCCGACCTGGGCGTTGCGCGCGCGGGCGATCGCCTGCGTCACCTTGGACCCCGGCAGGTGTCCGCCCTCGCCGGGCTTGGCGCCCTGGCCGATCTTGATCTCGATCCACTCCGACGAGTTGAGCAGCAGCGACGAGACGCCGAAGCGGCCGCTGGCGATCTGCTGGCCGCGGTGCTTCGGGTAGCGCCCGTACATGTCCGGGATCTCGCCGCCCTCGCCGTTCATGCAGAGCATGTCGGCCCGCATCGCGGCCTCGGCGTAGGCCCGGAAGGCCGTCTCGCCCTGGCTCCCGAAGCTCATCGAGCTGATGAGGAAGGGCAGCGTGTGCTCGCCGACGCGCGAGCTGACGCCCTCCGCGGCGATGCGCTGCTCCGGCGGCGCGAGCTGTGGCTGCACCGCGTGCCGCAGCGCGACGGGCTGCTCGTCCTCGAGCCTGTCGAGGGTCTCGGCCAGCTCCTCGTAGCCGCGCTCCGATGTCGCCACCCGGGCCAGCGCCTTCCAGACCTTCGGGTACATGCGCGGGAGCTTCACCTTGGCGGGGCTCTCCTCGCCGGCGCGGATCTGGCGGCCCTGCTCGGCGAGCTCGTCGAGGTCGTCGAGGCCCAGGCCGCGGCCCTCCGAGGCGCAGAAGCCGGGGATCGCCAGCACCTCGAGCACCTCGGGGGCCACGCCGATGGCCGACACCAGGCGGCCGTAGCCCCGCAGCTCGTGGATGCCGAGGGTCGAGAGGACCTTCTCCATGCCCTTCTGCAGGCCCTCGAGGACGTTGGCGGCCGCCGCCCGCGGCTCGGGCGAGCCGTCCATCGCCTTCTCCATCATCGCGTAGGGGCACAGCGCCTGCGCGCCGAACCCGAGCGCGACCATCACGTCGTGGACGTTGCGGATGCCGGCGGCCTGGAGCACGAGGCTGGCGTCGCGGCGCAGGGAGGACCCGTCCTCCTTCACGGCCTCCCGCAGCGCCTTGTCGACGGCCCCCACGGCGAGGTGAGGGTCGCAGACACGCTCGTCCGGCCCGGCCTCGAGGTCCTGGAGCACGATCAGCTCGGCGCCGTCGCGCACGGCCGCCTCGGCGGCGTGGGCCAGCTCGGCGAGGTGCTCGCGCACGCTGAGACCCGAGGCGAAGTGGAGCGGCAGGCGCACGGCGCGCCAGTCCCATGCGGCGAGGACGTCCTCCATGCAGGCGACGCCCTTGCCGACCGCCACGCGCCGCATCTCCGGCAGCGAGAGCGTGGTGGCGCCGGCGCGCATGCCGCCGAGGATGATGGGCATCCGCAGCTCGCAGCGCTGGGGCGGCTCCGGCTCGACGCCCTCGATCGGCGGGCGCCTGCCCAGGACGACGCGCGTGGAGAAGTGCTCGACCTCGCGCTCCCGGTCGATGGCCGGGTTGGTGACGACCGCGACCGTCTCCTGGAGGTAGTCCGAGAGCGGCATCGGGACCGGGGTGAACGGCCCGAGGGGGCCGTCCCACCCGAGCGAGCCGATCGGCTCGGCGCCGCGATCGGCGTGGAACTGGAGCTGCTGCTTGTCGCTCTCGATCCAGCCGGCCGAGGCGAGCAGCGTCTCGAGCTCGAGCTCGGGCTCGAGGAGGTCCTCGTCGGGGTACTCCTCGACCGCGACCGGGTCCAGGCCGCCGGCCAGCCGGGCCCGCGTCTCGGCCGTCGGGAGGGCCCCGCGGCCCTTCGCCCGGCGGTAGACCTCGCGCTGGACCTCCCAGTAGTCGAGCACCACCGGGACGCCGTCCTCGCCCGTCAGCAGGGCCACCTTCTCGCCCGGCGCCAGCGGGGCGGGGTCGCACGCGAGCTCGGCGACCGCCACGATCCCCGGCTCGGACGAGACGACGTACAGGTCCTCGGTCTCGATCCACCACAGGGGCCGCAGTCCGAGCGCGTCGACGGCGAACACCATCTCGTCGCCCGCCCGGCAGGCGAGGGCCACCGGGCCCTGCGCGTAGGGCCCGAGCGCCTCGCGGTAGTGCACGTAGAGGTCCTGGAGCTTGGCCGGCAGCCGGTGCACCTCGCCCAGGATCGGCGGCAGCGCGAACTCGACGGCCTCGAGCAGCGAGAGGCCCTTCTCGTAGATCAGGCCCTCGAGCAGCCGGTTGAGGTCCTGGCTGTCCGAGCCGTCGCGCGTGATCGGCAGGCCGAGCTGCTCGCTTTGCTCGCGGAGCTGGGCGATCGTGTTGATCTCGCCGTTGTGCCCGAGGATCGAGAACGGCTGGACGCGGCTGAACGTCGGGTAGGTGTTCGTCGAGTAACGGTTGTGGGCGATGATGCGCGACGAGCCGAAGTCGGGCTCCTGCATCTCGGGGTAGAAGCGCGGGATGACCTCGGGCTGGCCCTGCACCTTGTAGAGCGCGTCGTTGGCCGAGAACGAGGCGACCGAGCAGTCGAGGTCGCGCTCGATCTCCACCATCGCGCGGTAGCAGGCGGTGGACGCGGGGTCCCCCGGCTCGCGTGCCAGGCAGGCGATCTGCCAGAAGATCGTCGGCGTCTCAGCCGCGCGGGGGCCGAGCGCGCCGCGATCGACCGTCCCCTCGCCGCTCCACAGCACCTCGAAGCCGTGCGTGGCGAGCAGGGCCTCGATGCGCGGCACCTGGCCCTCGGCGCCGGCCGTCGAGTCGAAGAAGATGTGGGCGACCGTGAAGCGCCGGTCGTCGGCCGCGGCCGGGTCGAGCCCCGCGGCCTGCAGGCGGCGGCGCCAGGTCGGCCGGGGCAGGTCCACCATCAGCCCGCTGCCGTCGCCCTCGCCGTCGACGCTGCCCGAGCGGTGCACCATGAGCTCGAGGGACGAGAGCGCCCGCTCCAGC
>DATAGF010000118.1:0-8074 GCA_036257075.1 Miltoncostaeaceae bacterium | reverse complement strand
GCGCTCACGAGCTCGTTCGGGCGCTCGACGGCGACGTTGTGCCCCGAGTGGAGGACGTGGAAGCGCGCGTTCTGCATCCAGGCCGACAGCTCGCGCTGCACCTCGGCGGGGACGGCCCGGTCGGCGTCGCCCGCGAGGACGATCACCGGCACCTCGACCTGGGCGAGCGCGCCGCGCACGTCCGGGCGGGTGCCCATGGCCTCGGCGGCCAGCGCCACGCCCTCGGCGCCGCGCTGCTCGCGCAGCGCGCGAGCGGCCCTGCTCCAGCGGTCCTGGCCCTCGGCGTCCTCTCCCCGCGGGCTCGCGCCCGAGACGACCAGGCCGGCGAGCAGGCCCGGGTGGCCGAGCGCCAGGGCCAGCCCTGCCGCCGCCCCCAGGCCGACGCCCACCAGGACGGCCCCGCCGCCCTCGGCGGCGGTGAGGCGGGCGACGTCCGAGGCGAAGTCGTCGATGCTCCAGGGGCCGTGCGGCGTCGGCGACGCCCCGTGCCCGCGGAGGTCGGGTGCGATGATGCGGTACGTGCCGGCGAGCTCGCCGAGCGCGTCGATCATGCTCTCGCCCGTCTGCCCCAGATCGTGCAGCGCCACGAGCGGGGGGCCGTCCCCGGCCCGGTGGACGGCGAGCTCGATGGCGGGGGGAAGCGAAGGCATCGTGGCGCTCCTGACAACCACTGTGATACAGGTTTGGCGGTGAGATTACGCCCGGTGAGGCACTCCGTCAAACGATGACACGGCCGTCCAGCTTCCCCGCGTCGACCGGTCGCCCGGCGCTCGATCTGTGCAATACCCGGTTGGGCGAGAAAGATCTCCTGGAGCGGCCGGCGAGCCTCGAGACGTGGTTCGTCGCCGCCGGCCTCACCGATCATGCACCTCGCGTGACGCGCCGTGAGCTGGAGGCCGCGCGGATGTTGCGCGACGGCCTTCGCCGGGCCCTCCTCGAGGACGACGCGCGGGCGCTGGCGGGCCTCGCCGAGGACTGGCTCGACCGCGCCCCCGGGTGCCTCAAGGTGGAGGTCGCGACGTTGCAGCCGCGCTTCGCGCCCGCGTCCGACACGTCGTGCTGCCTCCTCGTCCAGGCCGTGCTCGACGCCCTGGACATCGCGCGCCAGGCCCCCGGGCGCGTGCGCGAGTGCGCCAACGAGCGCTGCCCCGTCCTCTTCCTCGACACCAGCCGCAACGGCAGCCGCCGCTGGTGCTCGATGGAGCGCTGCGGGGCCCGGGCGAAGGCCCAGGCGTACTACCGCCGCCACCGGGCCATTCCGGAGGCGCGCGACCTCTAGAAGACCGCCGAGGAAGTCGGCCGCGCGTCCGCCGGCTGCAAACCGGCGCGCTCCGGCGTCCCCGTCAACGCCGATGCCTCCTGGCATCGGCGTCGGCCGCGTCCATCCGGAGCGCTTGGTTTCGCTCGGCGGGCCGCACGACCTTGGTTCCTCGGCGGTCTTCTAGGATCCTCCCTCGATCCGTCGACCGGGGGCGCGGGTGAGGATCCTGTACGGCGTGGTGGGGGAGGGCATGGGCCACGCCACCCGGTCGCGCGTGGTGATCGAGCACCTCCTCGCCCGCGGGCACGAGGTCCGGGTGGTGGCGTCCGGGCGGGCCAGCGGCTACCTCGCCGAGCGGGTCGCCTCGGTCGGCGACATCTGGGGCCTCACCATGGCCTACAGCGAGAACGAGGTGCGCCGCTGGCAGACGCTCGCGCGCAACCTCTCCGGCGCGGTGTCCGGCTGGCCCCAGAACGTGCGCGAGTACTTCCGGATCGTCGAGGAGTTCGCGCCCGACGCCGTCCTGAGCGACTTCGAGAGCTTCGCCTGGCTGTTCGGCCGGCGCCACCGGCTGCCCGTCATCAGCGTCGACAACATCCAGATCATCGACCGCTGCCGCCACGACGAGGCCATCACCGCCGGCCACCAGGCCGACTTCGAGCTCGCGCGCGCGCTCGTGCGATGGAAGCTCCCCGGCTGCCGCCACTACCTGGTGACGACCTTCTTCCGCCCGCCGGTGCGGCGATCGCGGACGACCCTCGTCCCGTCGCTGCTGCGCCCCGAGATCCTCGCGGCGGCGCCGGAGCCGGGCGACCACCTGCTCGTCTACCAGACCGCCGAGGGCAACGAGGGTCTGCCCGGGGCGCTGGACGCGTCGGGCCTCGAGTGCCGGGTCTACGGCTTCCGGCGAGACCTGGACGCCGACCTGCGCGAGGGCCGCATCCTCTACCGGCCCTTCTCCGAGGGCGCCTTCATCGACGACCTGCGCACGGCCCGCGGCGTGCTCACGGGCGGCGGCTACACGCTGCTGTCGGAGTGCGTCCACCTCGGCGTGCCGGCCCTGTCCGTGCCGCTCGCCGGCCAGTTCGAGCAGCTGCTGAACGCGCGCTACCTCGAGCGGCTGGGCTACGGGATGTACGCGCCCCACGCCACGGCGGCCGCCATCGCGGCCTTCGCCGAGCGCCTGCCCGACCACCGCGCGGCGCTGGCCGAGGCCGAGCGGCCGGGCAACGGGCCCGCGCTCGCGGCCGTCGACGAGCAGCTGGGGGCGGCGGTCCCGTGAACGAGTGGGTCCGCGTCGGCGTCCTCTGCGCGATCGCGCTCTGGTTCGCGCTGATCGAGATCGAGATCGAGGGCGCGCACGGCTGGGCCCTGCGCCTGCCGACCTGGTTCCGCACCCGGGGTCCTGCGGGGCGGATCTACGGGGCCATCAGCGGCGGCAAGCCGCTCACCGGCTACCACCTCTTCATGGCCACCCTGCCGCTGGTGATCCTGCACCTGCCGTTCGGCTACGGCGCCGACTGGTCGGCCGCCGCCGAGGTCATGGTGTTCGCGACCTACATGGCCTTCGCGATCGGGTGGGACTACCTCTGGTTCATCCTCAACCCGGCCTACGGGCTGCGCGGCTTCCGACGCGGGCGGGTGTGGTGGTACACGGGCCCCTGGATCGGACCGCTGCCGCTCGAGTACTACGCCGCCGTGGCCGGGTCGTTCGTCCTCGCGCTGATCGCGTGGCCGATCGGCGGGGACGCGGACACGCTCGCGCAGCAGGGGCGCCTCGTGGCCGGGCTCGCCCTGCTCTGCGTCGTCGCGATGACGCTCGCCCCGGCGTACCGGCGCTGGTACCGCTGGATGCGGCGGCCCGAGGCCGACGAGCGCGACGCCGTGGCGGCGGCGGCGGAACGGGAGCCGTGAGAGGATCGCGGTGCTGTCGTCAGGGTGCTTCGGACGCTCTGAGGAAGGCGCCGACGGCCGCCGCGAACTCCGCCGGCCGCTCGAGGGCCGTGAGGTGCCCGGCGCCCTCGATGATCACCAGCTCGGCGTCCGGCAACCCCGCCACGAGCGTCTCGGAGAAGTGCACGGGCGTGAGCGCGTCCTCGGAGCCCACGATCACGAGGGCCGGCGCGGCGATGCCCGGCAGGTCGGCCCGCCGGTCGGCCCGGCCGGCGAGCGCCTCCAGGGCTCGGGCCACGCCCTCGGGGGCCTGGCGGTCGGCGATCGCGCGCGCCGCCTCCCGGGCCGCGTCGTCGCCCGGCCCGACCATGCGCGGGATGAAGTCGTCGAGGAAGGGCGCCGTCCCGGACTCCCGCACCAGGGCGGCCGAGCGGTGGCGGCCCTGTGCGGCCTCCGGCGTGTCCGCCTCGGCGCGCGTGTTCGCCAGCACGAGCGCGGCGGCCCGGCCCGGGTGGCGGGCCGCGAGCGACAGCGCCGCGTAGCCGCCGAGCGAGAGCCCGCAGACCGCGGCCCGTCCGGACCGCATGCCCGCGATGCGCTCGGCCACCTGGTCGGCGAAGCCGTCGACCGACGGGGCCTCCACCGGCGGGGCGGCGCCGAGGCCGGGGAACTCGAGCGTCACCAGCTCCCGGTCGGCCGCCAGCAGCGGCGCGACCGGCGCCCAGACGCCGGCGTCGAGGGGGAAGGGGTGGAGCAGGACCAGCGGCGTCGGCTCGGGCACCGGCGCACCCTAGCGGCGCGACGGCGGCGGCGGACGCCGGGTGGGGCTGGGCGCTACGGTGTGCCGCGTGAGCACACACGCCGCGCCTCCCCGGGGCCAGGAGCGACGCCGGCAGGCCGGCCTGGGCGGCCTCGTGCCCACGGGCGCCGTCGCCAGGGCGGGCGACACGCTGGTGGTCGCGCTGGTGGTCGAGGTCCACCCCGAGGGGGCCGTGCTGCCCCTGCTGGTGCTCAGCGACGCGCCCGGCCTGCTCGGCTGGGACCCGGCCCAGGGCCTCGCCGTGCGCGACGACGCCGGGCGCGAGTACGAGGTCGGCGCCCTCGCCCAGCAGGCGGGCCTCGGCGCCCTGCAGACGGCGGCCTGGATCGAGCCGGCCCCGCCCCCCGAGGCCCGCGCGCTGCACCTCGAGGTCACCGGCCTGATGCGCACCGCGGTGGCGCGCGGCGGGGGCGGGGTCGAGCGCCCGCTGGCCGGCGAGTCGTGGGCCCTCGAGCTCGACCTGGTCCCGGGCCGCACGGCGGTCGACCCGCCGCCCGAGCCGGCGGGCGCGGCTCCCGACGGCGGCCCGCCCGGGGTCCCGGCGCGCACCTTCGGCGGCTTCCGCGACCTCGTGCCCATCGGGCAGGCGCGGATGGCCGACGGCGCCGCGGTCTGCCTCTGGGCCCTCGAGCGCTACGAGGACCGCGCGGTCCTGAGCCTCGGCACGCTCGCCGACGACCCGCTCCGGGTCGGACCGGTCACGCCCGGCGCGGGGGTCGTCGAGGTCTGGGACGACCGGGGAACGCGCTACGGCGTCGCCCCGATCCACGGCGCGGCCCGGCCGGGCTGGAGCGAGACGAGCCTCGAGATCGTCCCGGCCATCGACCCGGGGGCGCGGGCGATCGCGGTGCGCCTCACGGGGCTGCCCTGCGAGGGGCCGCCGCCCCGCGGGGGCGAGGCCCTGGCGGGCCCCTTCACCTTCGGAGTCGCGGTGCCGCCGCCCTCGTGAGCGCGCCCGCAGCGGCCGGCCCGGCGTGGGTCGTCGTGCCGACCTACGACGAGGCCGAGAACGTCCAGCCGCTCGTGCGCGCCGTCCTCGCCGAGCTCGACCGGGCCGCGATCGACGCGCGGGTGCTCGTGGTCGACGACGGCTCGCCGGACGGCACCGCCGAGCTGGCCGAGGCCGTCGCCCGCGACGACCCGCGGGTCGCCGTCCTGCGCCGGGACGTGAAGGCGGGGATCGGCCCCGCCTACCGCGCGGGCTTCCGCCGGGCGCTGGCGGAGGGCGCCGGGCTCGTGGTCGAGATGGACTGCGACTTCTCCCACGACCCGGCCGCGCTGCCCGGCCTCATCCGCGCCGCCGCCCGCGCGGACCTGGTCCTCGGCTCGCGCTATGTGCCGGGCGGCGGCGTGGCGCGCTGGGGCCCCGTGCGCCGCGCCATCAGCCGCGGCGGCTGCCGCTACGCGCAGCTCATCCTCGGGGTGCCGGTGCGCGACCTCACCGGGGGCTTCAAGTGCTTCCGCCGGGAGGTGCTCGAGGCGATCCCGCTCGACGACGTGACGGCCGCCGGGTACGGGTTCCAGGTGGAGATGACCTACCGGGCGCTGCTCGGCGGCTTCCGCGTGGTCGAGCTGCCGATCACCTTCACCGAGCGCTCGCGGGGCAGCTCCAAGATGAGCGGCGGCATCGTCTGGGAGGCGGCCGTCCTCGTGCCGCGCCTCAGGTGGCGCCTACGCCGCCAGCGCCGGGTCGAGCGGGGGGACGGCGTCGTCGCGGCGGAGCTCCTCGAGGGGGACGCCGGTCGCGCCCCAGAAGTCCCAGGAGGGGTCGAGTAGGTCCGCCGGCGGCGGGGGTCACGGCCGCGAGCCTATCCCGCCCTGAGCGCCGCCTCCGGGTCCTGCGGGTCCAGCCGGTGCACCTCCGACCAGGCCCGGCGGGCCTCGGGGCCGTCGCCGAGGAAGATCGCCAGGGCGCGCCAGGACTCCGGGTTGTCGGGCTGCAGGTCGACGGCCGCACGGTAGGCGCCGAGCGCGCGCGCGGGCCTGCCCAGGTCGGTGAAGGCCTCGCCGCGCGTCAGGAGGGGCTCGAGCGAGAGCGGGTTGAGGGCGCGGGCGTCCGCCGCGCGCTCGAGCGCCGCCTCGGGGTCGCGGCGCGCGAGCGCGTCCTGGGCCTGTCCGGCGGCGCGGGCCGACCACCAGGGCAGGACCGCGCTCGCCACCGCCAGCGCCGCCGCGCCCGCAAGCGCCGCCGCGGCCAGGCCGCCGGGGCGGGCGGCGGCCCCGGGCGCGCGGCCCGGCGCGGCCGCCGCGAGCACGACCCCGGCCGCGCCCAGGGCGGGGATGGTCAGGGCGGGGACCGCCCACACCCAGTCGATGGCGGCCTCCAGCGCGAAGGCGGCCAGCACGGCCAGCGGCAGGGCGATCTCCGGGGCGACGCCGAGGCGCGCCGCCCGCAGGACGCCCCAGACCACCGCCCCGAGGAGCGCGGCGAACAGCGCAAGCCCGACCACGCCGGTCCCCGACAGGAACCTGAGGGCGGTGTCGTGCGGCTCCCGGGTGGCAAGTGTGGCGTCCCCGGTGCGGCGCTCCTGGAGGTGCACCAGCGCGAACCCGCCCGCCCCCTGGCCGAGCAGGGGCGCGTCCTCGAACCCTCGCCAGGCCTCGCCCCACCAGGCCTTGCGCTGGTTCCCCGCCGTGCTCACGAGCCGGCCCGGGTCGTTGGCCACGGCGTCGCCGCCCTCGCCGCGCAGCTCCGCGACGCGCCCGTCGGCCCAGTCGCGGCCCTGGGGGCTCGCGGCCGTCCCCGCGACGACGGCGACGCAGAGGACGACCAATGCGCCGATGGCGATCAGCCGCGGGCGCCCCGGGTCGCCCAGCCCCAGCCGGGCCCCCGCCCAGACGAGCGCCGGCGCGAGGGCGGCGGCCAGCGCGACGCCGACCGCGAGCCGCCAGCCGAGCCCCGTCCCCGCGCCCTCGCGGAGGTCGACCGGGATCGCGTCCGAGGAGAGCAGGGGGTCGGTCAGGCCGTACGCGGTCGGCCACGCGGCCCCGGCTGCCCCGGCGACCAGCGCCGCCAGCGCCGGGCCGCGGCGGGGCAGGAGCGCGAGCGTCACCGCGACGGCCATCGCCGCGGCGAGGACGCCGCCGCGCGAGTAGGTCAGCACCAGGGCGGTGCCGTCGGCCGCGACGCCGGCCGCCGCGAGCGGCAGCGCCCAGCGGCGGGCGTCGCCCGCCAGCCAGAGGAGGCCGGGCAGGGCCATCGCCGCCACGAGGGCCAGGGCGTTCCAGTAGCCGACGGGCTCGGCGAGGCGGCCCAGGTCGCGGTCGGACCCCAGCAGCCCGGGCACGATCTTCGTGCCGAGCGCGATCGCCACGGGCACGGCGGCGGCGGCCGTCAGGCCGAGGCCGAATGCGAGCGGCGCCCGCGGCACCAGCGCGCCCAAGGCGAGCCCGAGCGCGAGCGCGCAGAGCGCGATCGCCGCCCGGTTGGCGTCGATCCACGCCAGGTCGGGCGCCGCGGCCCAGACGATCGACAGGCCCGACCAGAGGGCGATGCCGCCGAGGGCGGCCAGGGCGAGCCGCGCCGGCCCCGACCGCAGCGCGGCGCGGTCCCAGGCCAGTACGACGGCGACGGCCGCCAGCGGCGCCCCGAGCGCCAGCGCCAGGAAGGCCCCGGTCGGGCCGTCCCCGCCGAGCCCGTCGCCCGGGTCGATGCCGCCCCCCGAGGCCGCCAATGCGGACCATCCCGCGAGGGCCGCGATGCCCATGATCTCGGCGGTCCTGGCGGCGGCCGGGGGCGCTTGTCCGCCCTCCGGGGCGCCGCTACGATCCGCGGCGCCTCGGGGGCGGTCGACCCCCGCGTCCTTCACCGGGTGGATGCCCTGCTCCGACGCCCCGCTTCGCTCGTGATCATGCTCGCGTTGGCGCTCCTCGCCCAGTCGGCCACCGCGCTCGCCGACGGGCGGGACGTCCTGGCCGACGCTCAGGATAACGGCCGCATCGACGGCTGCTACAGCCGCGCGGAGCTGAACGAGGCGCTCGACCTCGCCCGCGGCGACCAGCGCATCTACAGCGTCACGGTCGACCTGATCAAGGGCGCCCGCCTGACCAACGTGGCGCGGCCTGGCGTGCCCTGCGGCACCCTGCCGGTCGCCGCCGAG
>DATAGF010000116.1:0-8968 GCA_036257075.1 Miltoncostaeaceae bacterium | reverse complement strand
CGGACGGCGATGCGGCGCGCCTCCGGCTCGACGGACACCAGCGCGTCGCCGGTGAAGGGGACGAGTAGGACGCCGTCGTCGCCGGTCACCTCGAGGACGTCGTTGGCCGGCGCCTCGTGGACCGCCGCCACACGCCCCGCGGGCCGTTCCCCGACCAGCACCTCGCAGCCGACCAGGTCGTCGACGAAGAAGGTGTCGGCGTCCGGGAGCGGCGCGACCCGGTCGCCGGGGACCCGGATCTCGGCGCCGGTCAGCGAGGCGGCCTGGTCGCGGGTGGCGACGCCGTCGAAGGTGAGGACGGGCCGCCCGGGCGTGCCCGCGCGGGCCGCGACGACCAGGCGGCGCGGCGGGTCGTCCCCGGCGTGGGCGGCCACCGCGTCGCCGGGCTCGAGGGCCGCGAGCGTCGCGCCGGTCGCGGTCGCGCGCACCGCGCCGCGCGTGCCGTGGGGGCGGCCGATCACGCCGATCACGACCGAGCCCTCCTCCATGGCGCCCCCGCGGCTCCGCTAGTCGACGATCTCGAGCGTCGCCCGCTCGCCGCGCGCGGTCGACGCGGCGCGCAGGACGGTGCGGAGCGCGCGGGCGATCCGCCCGCCTCGCCCGATCACCTGGCCGAGGTCCTCCTCGGCGACGTAGAGGGAGATCACGCGCGAGCCGCCGTCGCGCTCCTCCTTCACCTCGACCTCGTCGGGGTTGTCGACCAGCCCGCGGGCCAGGGTCCGGACCATGGCGGCGAGCGGGCTCGGCTCGGCCATCGTCAGGCGGCGGCCTTGGCGGCGATCTTCATGAGCTTCTTGACGGCCGGCGTCGGCTGGGCGCCCTTGGCGATCCAGCCGTTGGCCTTCTCGAGGTCGATCTCGACGATCGACGGGTCGGTCTGCGGGTTGTAGCGCCCGATCGTCTCGATGTTGCGCCCGTCGCGGGGCGAGCGGACGTCGGCCACCACCACGCGGTAGATGGCGTTCTTCTTGCCGCCCACGCGGGCGAGGCGGATCTTGACCACGGTGCTCCTTGTACGCGGTTGACTACGGTGCGGTGGGGCTGCCGAACAGCGCCGGCAGGCCGCCCCGGCCCATCTGCTTCATCAGCTTTCGCATCTGCTTGAACTGCGACAGGAGCTGGTTGACCTCCTGAACGCTGGTGCCGCTGCCGGAGGCGATGCGGCGGCGGCGGCTGCCGTTGATGATCTCGGGATGACGCCGTTCGGAGGGCGTCATGCTGTGGATGATCGCCTCGATGCGGTCGAGCTGGCGGTCGTCCACCTCGACGTCCTTGGCCTTCGCGACGCTGCGGAAGCCGGGGATCATCCCGAGCACCTGCGACATCGGGCCCATCTTGCGGACCTGGGTCATCTGCTCGAGGAAGTCCTCGAGCGTCAGCGAGCCGCCGCGGATCTTCTTCTCGAGCGCCTGCGCGTCGCCGATCTCGACCGTCGCCTGGGCCTTCTCCACCAGGCTGAGCACGTCGCCCATGCCGAGGATCCGCGAGGCCATGCGGTCGGGGTGGAAGGGCTCGAGCGCGTCGAGCTTCTCGCCCGTGCCGACGAAGAGGATCGGCAGGCCGGTGACGGCGCGCACCGACAGCGCGGCGCCGCCGCGGGCGTCGCCGTCGAGCTTGGTGAGGGCGACGCCGTCCACGTGGACCGCCTCGGCGAAGGCGCTCGCCACCTCGACGGCGGTCTGGCCGGTCATCGCGTCGAGCACCAGCACCA
Source organism: Miltoncostaeaceae bacterium (assembly GCA_036257075.1). GTDB lineage: Bacteria > Actinomycetota > Thermoleophilia > Miltoncostaeales > Miltoncostaeaceae > DATAGF01. The sequence goes on along the minus strand of DATAGF010000116.1, from coordinate 7,257 downwards.
CGCTGGTGGGGTCGACCGCGTCGCGCACCCGCGCGAGCTCGGCCATCATCTCCTCGTCGATCGACAGGCGGCCGGCGGTGTCGATGATCACCAGGTCGCGCCCACCCCTGCGGGCGGCCTCGACGCCGCGGCGGGCGATCGCCGGGGCGTCCGTGCCGTCCTCGCGGTGGACCGGGACGCCGATCTGCTCGCCGAGGACCGCCAGCTGCTCGGCGGCGGCCGGGCGGTGGACGTCGCAGGCCACGAGCATCGGGGCCCGGCCCTGGGAGGTGAAGTGGCGCGCCAGCTTGGCCGCGCAGGTCGTCTTGCCCGACCCCTGGAGGCCCGCCATGAGCACGATCGTGGGCGGCTTGGAGGCCAGCGGCAGCGCGACGTTCGCCTCGCCCATGAGGGCGGTGAGCTCCTCGCTGACGATCTTCACGACCTGCTGGTCGGGCGTGAGCGACTCCATCACCTCGGCGCCCTTGGCGCGCTCGGCGATGGCGGTCGTCAGCTGCTTGACGACCGGCAGGCTGACGTCGGCCTCCAGCAGCGAGAGCCGGATGGCCCGCATGGCCTGGTCGATGTCGGACTCGGTGAGCTTCCCCCGGCCCCGCAGGCCGGAGAAGACCCCCTGCAGCTTGTCGGTGAGGGCGTCGAACATGGGCGCGACCAGCCATGCTAGCGGAGGTTCGGCCTACCCCTCCGGCGAGAAGATGGCGCGCGCGAAGGCGCGGGCGTCGAAGGGCTGGAGGTCCTCGAGGCGCTCGCCCGAGCCGACCAGCTTGACCGGGATGCCCAGGTCGCGGCGGATCGCCACCGCGATGCCCCCCTTGGCCGTGCCGTCGGCCTTGGTGAGGACGACCCCCGACAGGTCCGCGGCCTGGTCGAACAGCCGCGCCTGGCTGAGGCCGTTCTGGCCGGTGGTGGCGTCGAGCACCAGCAGCACCTCGTGCGGCGCCGCGGGATCGACCTTGCCGACGACGGCGGCGACCTTGCGCAGCTCCTCCATCAGGTTGTGCTGGGTCTGCAGGCGCCCGGCGGTGTCGATCAGGACGGCGTCGGCGCCGCGCGCCCGGCCCGAGGCGACGGCGTCGAAGGCCACGGCGCCGGGGTCGGCCCCCTGCGACTGGCGGACGAAGTGGGCCCCCGAGCGCTCCGCCCAGACCGCGAGCTGGTCGATCGCCGCGGCGCGGAAGGTGTCGGCCGCGCCGATGACGACCTTCCTGTCGAGCTGGGCGAGGCGGTGAGCGAGCTTGCCGACGGTGGTCGTCTTGCCGCTGCCGTTCACGCCGACGATCAGGATGACCGTCGGCGAGCCTGTCAGCGGGATGCGGGCCGGCTCGGTCGCCATCCGGGCGGCGACGGCCTCCCAGAGCGCGCGCGAGAGGTCGGCGCCGCTGGTGATGCGGCCCTCCTCCGCCTCGCCGCGGAGCTCCTCGACCAGGTCCATGGTCGTCTCGACGCCCACATCGGCCGTGATCAGGGCGTCCTCCAGCTCCTCCCAGGTCGCCGGCGTCAGGAGCTTCGGCGCGAAGATGCCGGCGAGCTGGGGCGAGATGGTCTGGCGCGGCGTGGTGAGGTTCTCGCGCAGGCGCCTGAAGAGGCCCCGCCGCGCGGGCGCCTCCTCCGAGGCGGGCGCGGCGAGGCCGAACAGCTCCGCCCACGCCTCGCGGTCGGCGTCCTCCCCCGCCGGGGTCACGCCGTGCGGCCGCCCGGGATCGCGCGCAGCGCCCGCCGCACGTACGGCTGGGCCGGGCCCTCGACGTCGCGGCTGAGCCGCCGGGCGACGACCTGCGACACGCCCTCGGCGCCCATGGTCACGCCGAAGAGCGTGTCGGCCGCCTCGACCGTCGGCTGCTGGTGGGTGATCAGGATGAACTGGGTGCGCTCGGCCAGGCGGGTGACGACCTCGAGGAACCGCCCCAGGTTCACGTCGTCGAGCGCGGCCTCGACCTCGTCCAGGAGGTAGAAGGGGGCGGGGCGGGCCATGGCCAGCGACAGCAGGAAGGCGAGCGCCACCAGCGACCGCTCGCCGCCGGACATGAGCGTCAGCGACCGCGGCCGCTTGCCGGCGGGCACCACCTCGACCTCGATGCCGGCCTCGCCCTCCTCGTCGGTCACCGCCCGCAGCCGGCCCTCGCCGCCCGGGAAGAGCAGCTCGCAGACCTCGCCGAACCGGGCGCGCAGCCCGTCGAAGAGGGCGTCGAAGCCCTCGGCGACGGCGGCGTCCAGCTCGTCGAGGTGGCCGCGCAGGGCCGTCGCGGCGCCCTCGAGGTCCTCGATCTGGGCGGCCATCTCGGCCTCCCGCTCGCCGAGCTCCTCGCGCTCGCCGGCGGCCAGGGGGTTGACCTCGCCGAGCGCCGTCCGCCGGCGCTCGAGCTCCTCCAGGCGCTCCGCGGCCTCCTGTGGCGAGGGCACCTCGGCTCCGGGCGGCGGCGCCGGGCCCGCCTCGGCGGCGCGCTCGGCGGCGACCGCCTCGTCCACCTCGGCCCGGTGGGACTCCTCGCCGGCCGCCGCCGCGGCGCGCTCGGCGGCCTCCGCCCCGGCCTGGGCCGCCGAGAGGGCGGCGTCGAGCTCGCGCACGCGGTCGGCGGCCTCGGACAGCCGCTCCTGGGCGGCCTCGGCCCGCGGCGCGAGCGCCGCGGCGGCCTCCTCCAGGGCTCGCGCCGCGAGGCGGACCGGCTCGAGGTCGGCGTCGGCGTCCTCGGTCTCCTCAGCGAGCGCCTCCGTCGCCGCCGCCCGGGCGCGGGCCTCGGCCTCGGCGGCGCGGGCCGCGGCGAGCGCCGTGCGCGCGTCGGCCGCTTCCGCGCCGAGATCGCGCAGCCGGCGCGCGGCGGCGTCGGCCGTGGCGCGCGCGGCGGAGGCCGCCTCGGCCGCGCGGCCAGCGGCGGCCCGCGCCTCGGCGCGGCGGGCGCCGGCGGCGTCGCGCTCCCCCGCCCGCGCGGCGTTCTCGCCCTCGAGGCGCTCGACGTCGATCGCCGCCTGGGCCGCCTGCTCGGCGCGCCCGCCCGCCTCGGCCCGCGCGGCCGCCAGCCGCTCGGCCGCGCGCGAGGCCGCCCGCTCCGCCGCCCGGCGCCGGGCCAGGAGGGCGGCGTGCGCGGAGGCCGCGCCCTCGGCGTCGGCGATCGCCGCCTCCGCCCCGGCGCCGGCCGCCGTCTCGGCCTCGACCGCGCGCGCGTGCAGGGCGCGGCGCGCCCAGGCGCCGCCGCCCCTGGCCACCAGCCCCTCCGCCGGGCGGAGGGCCTGGCCGTCGGCCGTGACGACGAGGCCGGGCGTGCCCGGCGGGACGTCCTCCAGCCGGTCGACGAGCCAGGCGTCCGCGAGCAGGCGCCGCAGGTGGGGCTCCGCGGCCGGCGAGCACGACCGCACCAGCTCCCAGAGCGGGCGCCCCCCCGGCGGCGGCGCTGCGGGCGATCGCGCGGGGGCGGGCACCGCCACCAGGCTCGCGCCCGCCTCCAGCGCCTTCCGGGCCTCGTCGAGGGAGCCGGCCGCGACCGCCTCCGCGGCGGCGCCGAGGGCCGCGGCCATCGCGCGCTCGGCGCCCGGCTCGACCTCCAGGCCGTCGCCGAGGGCGGCGGCGCCGCTGCGCACCTCATCGCCGGGCGCAAGGGCCCGCGCGGCCGCTCGCGCCTCGCGCAGGCGCTCCTCGGCGCCCGCCCGGATGGCGGCGGCGTCGGCGGCGCGCCGCGCGGCGGCCTCCTCGCGCTCGGCCCAGCGCCGTGCGCGGGCCGACGCGACCTCCTCCCGGCGCTCGATCCGCGCGGAGGCGCCGGCCGGCGCCGAGCCGCCCAGGGCCTCCACGCGCCGCCGGGCCGCGACCAGGGCCTCGGCCGCCTCGGAGGCGCGGCGGTCCGCTTCGGCGGCCTCACCGTCGGCGGCGGCCAGCGTGGCGGCGGCCAGGGCGGCCGCGTCCTCCAGGCGACGGTGCTCGGCGCGCGCCTCGCGGTCGTGCTCCTCGGCCGCGGACGCGGCGGCCTCGGCGCGCTCGGCCTCGGCGGCCGCGGCCACGGCCGCCCCCGAGGCCTCGGAGACGGCGGCCACCAGGCCCCCCAGGCGCTCGGCCGCGGCGCGCCGGCGCTGGGCGCGCTCGGATGCCGCGCGCTGCGCGCCGGCGAGGCGCTCGGCGGCGAGCTCGGCCCGCCCGGCCGTGCGCTCGGCCGCCGTGCGCAGCGCGTTGGCGAGCTCCTGGGCGGCCGCCGCGCCGGCCGCCGCCGCGTCGCGCGCCCGGGCCGCCTCGCCCCGGGCGCCGCGAGCCGCGGCGAGCGCCTCGGCGGCCTCGGCCGCGCGGGCCCGCAGGGCGGCGGCGCGGTCGGCGGCCTCCCGGTGGGCGTCCGCCGCCGCCTGGGCGCGGGCCGCCCCGGCGGCCGCGCGGGCCGCCGCGACCTCGTCGTCGAGCGCCCTCGCCCGCTCGGCGGCCCGCGCCTGGCGCTCGAGGGCGCGCGCCCGCCCCCTCACCTCGCCGGCCAGGTCGCGCGCCCGGTCCAGCTTCTCGGCCACCCGGGCCAGCTTCTGCTCGGCCCGCCGCCGGCGCCGCTTGGCCACCGCCACGCCCGCGGCGGCGTCGACCATGGCGCGGCGCTCGACCGGCGTGCTCGTGCAGAGGGCCTCCACCTGCCCCTGGCGGATCACCGCGAGGGAGTCGGGGCCGACCCCCCGGGCCGCGAGCGCCTCCTGCACGTCGAGCAGGCGGCAGGCCTCGCCGTTGAGGCGGTAGTCGGCGTCGCCGGCGCGGGTCAGGCGGCGGGAGGCCTCCAGCTCGGCCGGGCCGGGGCCCTCCGGCTCGGGCGGCGAGAGCACCAGGCCGACGTCGGCGAACGGGGCGCCCGGCCGGCGTGGCCCGCCCGAGTAGAGGACGTCGGCCATCCCGCCGGCGCGCAGCCGGCCCGCGCGCTGCTCGCCGAGGGCCCAGATGACGGCCTCGGCCAGGTTGCTCTTGCCCGACCCGTTGGGCCCCACCACGACGTTGACACCGAGCCCCAGCTCGAGCGTGGTCTGGTCCGCGAAGGACTTGAAGCCCCGGAGCGTCAGGCGGCTCAGCACGCGGCCTCCCGGGCCAGCTCGCGCAGCGCCTGGGCCGCGGCCGCCTGCTCGGAGGCCTGCTTGGAGGAGCCCGTGCCCTCACCCAGCGGCCGCCCGTCGACGCGCACCCTGCTGGTGAAGACCCGCCGCTGCGCGGGCCCCCGCGCCTCGACGAGCTCGTAGGCCACGGCCAGCCGGCGGCGCGCGGCCTCCTCCTGGAGGGTCGTCTTGGGGTCGCGCGAGCCGGGCCTCGCCGCCTCGAGCGCCGGCGCGAAGGCCTCGAGGACGCGCTCCCGGGTCTCGTCGACGCCGATGTCGAGCCAGGCCGCCCCGATCACGGCCTCGGCGAGCGCGGCCTGCACGCTGGCCCGGGCGGCGAGCTCGGCGGCGGCCTGGGCGCGCGCCGGGGGCGCGGCCGCGGCGAGGGCGTCGGGCAGCCCCGCGGCGGTCGCCGCCGCGGCGCACGACTCGCGGTCGACGACGGCCTGCCGCATCCACGACAGCTCGCCCTCGTCCACGCCGGGGTGACGACGCATGAGCTCCTCGCTCACGATCACGCCGAGGACGCTGTCACCGAGGAACTCGAGGCGCTCGTACGACGCCTCGCGGCGCCGCGCCCACGAGCTGTGGGTGAAGACCTGCCGGCGACGGGCCGCGGGGAGGCCCGCCACCAGGCGGCCGAGGCCGCCCTCGGCGCGTCCGGGACGGTCAGGCGCTGTTGGCCATCACGAAGTCGACCGCCTGGCCCACCGTGGCGATCTTCTCCGCCTCCTCGTCGGGGATCTTGAGCTTGAACCGGTCCTCCATCTCCATGATCAGCTCGACCAGGTCCAGCGAGTCCGCGTTGAGGTCCTCCTGGAAGGAGGCCTCCTCAGTGACCTCCGCGGGATCGACGCCGAGCTGCTCGACCAGGATGGCGCGGACCTCCTCGACGGCCTTGTCTCGATCCAACTGTCCTCCTTCGGTCCGCGCCGGGGCTCCCCGCGCTCTGTTGGTGAACCTACACGGGCCCTCGGACGATCCGATCCCCGCAACGATGCGCATCCTACGCGGCCGGCGACCGTTCGGCGCCCTCGTGGGCCAGGGCCTCGGCGAAGTGTGCGACGAGCCGCTCGCGCGTCCCGCGCGCTGCCATGCGCACCGCGTTGGCGACGCCCCGGCCGCTCGAGTTGCCGTGCCCGATCACGGCGAGCCCCCTCACGCCGAGCAGGACGGCGCCGCCGTAGCTCTCGGGGTCGATGCGCTCGCGCATCCGCCGCATCGCGGGACGCACCAGCAGCCCGCCGATCCGGCCCGGGAGCGTGGACCCCACAGCCGCCCGCACCTCGCCCAGCAGGAACCCCGCCGTGCCCTCCATGGTCTTGAGCACGACGTTGCCGGTGAAGCCGTCCGTCACGACGACGTCGACGGCCCCCGACAGGATGTCGCGCCCCTCGACGTTGCCCGCGAAGCCGGGCGTGCCGCGCAGCAGCGCGTGGGCCGCCAGCACCGTCTCGCTGCCCTTCACGTCCTCCTCGCCGATCGACAGAAGGCCGACGCGCGGCTCTCCGATGCCCAGCACGTCGCGGGCGAAGAGCCGCCCCATCAGGGCCAGCTGGGGGAAGTGCTCGGTGCGGGCCTCGGCGCTGGCGCCCGCGTCCAGCAGGAGGACGGGGCGTCCGCCGGCGGAGGGGAGCGCCACGGCGATGGCCGGCCGGATGACCCCCGGGATGCGGCGCATGTGGAGGGTCGCCGCCGCGAGCGTGGCGCCCGTGTTGCCGGCCGACACCGCCGCCCCCGCGCGCCCGTCGCCCACGAGCCGGCACGCGAGCGAGACGGACGAGTCGGGCTTGGCGCGGACGGCGCGGGCGCCCTCCTCGTCCGAGCTCACGATGTCCGGCGCGTGCACCAGCTCGATCCCCGGGGCGCCGGCCGCGCCCTGGCGCCGTAGCTCGGCCGCGAGGACCGGCTCGTCGCCGACCAGCAGCACCGCGACGCCCTCGCGGGCCGCCTCCAGGGCGCCCGCGACGGGCGCCGCGGGGGCGTGGTCCCCGCCCATCCCGTCGAGCGCGACCGCGATGGCCGTCGGTGTCACCGCGGGCGCCTCAGGCGCTGGCGGCGAGCGCTACCCCTCGATCTCGACGACCGGGCGGCCGCGGTAGTAACCGCAGACGCCGCAGACGTGGTGGGTGCGGACCGGGCTCGAGCAGCGCGGGCAGCGGCCCATCCGCGTCGCCTCGATGGCGTGCGTCGCGCGCCGTGTGTCGCGGCGCTGCC
>DATAGF010000257.1:0-5646 GCA_036257075.1 Miltoncostaeaceae bacterium | reverse complement strand
CGCCCTCCCGGGTGGCGGACCCGCTCGCAGCCCAGTGGCGGCTGTGGCGGCGGGCCCTGCAGGCCGGCGGGCTCGCCGCCGGGGTGCTCGGCACGCTTGTCCTCGTCGGCGGCCCCGCCGGCACGCGCGCCATCTCGGAGGGGGGCGGGTGGTTCGCCCAGCTCGCCCTGATCGTCGGTGTCTGGCTGCTGGCCGGGCCCGGGTGGGCCGTCTCGTCCCCCACCCCGCGACGAAACCTAAGGAGGAGATCCGATGACGGAGCACCGAGAGACCACGCGGTCGCGCTGGGCGCCCTGGTGGGCCTACCTCGTGCCGATCCTGGTCCTCAACTACCTGCGCATCGCGCTGCTGCCGCCCGGCGAGATCGGCGACGCCGTCAGCGTCGCCCTCTTCGTCGTGACGACCCTCGCGGTCGCGGCGGTCGTGACCGCGGTGCACCGCGGCCGGGGCTAGGCCGCGAGGAAGGCCTCGAGCTCCCGCGTGAGCTCGGCCGGCCGGTCGAGCATCGGCACGTGGCCCGCCCCGGGGATGACGCGGAGCTGGCAACGGGGGATCGCCGCGGCCAGCTCCCTCGCGCCGGACGTGGGCACGAGCACGTCGCGCGCCCCCCAGAGCAGGAGCGTCGGGACGAGGATGCGGGCGAGCTCGGCGGCGTGCTCGCCGACCAGCAGCTCGCCGGCCGCCCTCAGGAGCGTGAGCGGGGAGCGCGCGACGATGTCGCTGGCGACCGTGACGGCCGCCGCGAGGGGCAGGGCGAGGATCGTCCGCGCGGCGGGCAGGACGTTGCCCAGGAGGCCCGAGGCGGCGGTACGGACGGGCGGCGCGATCAGCACCAGCCGCTCGACGCGCCCCGGCGCGCGGGCCGCGACCCCGGCGCACGCCAGGGCGCCCAGCGAGTGGCCGACGAGCCGGGCGCCGGCGATGCCGAGGCGGTCCATGAAGCCGTGCAGGAGCTCCGGCGCCTCGGCCAGGCGGAACGGGACCCGCTCGGCGCCGAACCGGAGTCCGAAACCGAAGCCCGGCAGCTCCGGCAAGATGACGCGATGGGCATCTGCCAGCGCCTGCGTCGTGCCACTCCACCAGCGGGGGGAGCCGCCGAGGCCGTGGACCAGCAGCACGGGGGGGCCGTCGCCGATCGCGCGGTAGCGGACCAGGTGGCCGCCGACGCGCACCCGCGCCTCGTCCACGCGTGGTATCCGGTGGGCGGCGTGTCGATGCACACAGAGATTCTCGGCGCGGACCGCGGCGGAGTTGAGCCGGTCGTCCTCCTGCACGGGCTGGGCGTGTCGGCGGCGAGCCTCGGGCCGCTCGCCGAGCGCCTCGCCGAGCGCCGGCGCGTGCTGAGCTGCGACCTCCCCGGGTTCGGCCTCACCGCGTCCGACGAGGTCTGGGCCACCGGCCGCAACGCCGACGCGGTGCGCCTGCTGCTCGACGCCCGCGGCCTCCATCGCGTGGTGCTGGCCGGCCACTCCTACGGCTGCCACGTCGCCGCCTGCCTCGCGGCCCGCCACCCCGAGCGGGTCGCGGCCCTCGTCCTGCTCAGCCCGGCGTTCGACCGCCGCTTCGGCTCCCCGCTCGCCCAGATGCTCCGCCTCACTCTCGACGCGACCATGGAGCGGCCGTCGCTCGTGGCCGGCGGCCTCCGCGACTACCTTCGGGCTGGGCCCCGCCGAGTCCTCGTCACGCTGCGCGAGGCGGCGCGCCTCCCGCTCGGCGACCTGATCGCCACGGCGCGCAGCCCGGTGCTGATCGTGCGCGGCAGCCGCGACGCGCTCACGACCGCGCGGTGGGCGGAGGAGCTGCGCCGCGGTGCGACCGGTCCGGCGCGGGTCGCCGTCGTGCCGCGCGCGGCCCACGCGCTCGGGCACGAAGCGCCCGGCGCGGTCGCCGGCGCGATCGACGCGTTCCTGGGAACCCTGCGAGCGCACCCGACGAGCATCGCACGCGGAGCAAGCCCGCCGGGTTGACGAGGGCGTGACGGACCCGGGAACGGGGTCTTGGCGCGCGCCGCGGAGGATGAGAGCGTCATCGCACCCGCCCAACGGAGGCACCCGATGCTCGATCCCGTCCCCGCCGGCCCGCTCGCCGGCATCCGCGTGGTCGACCTGACCCACCACCTCGGAGGCCCGCTGGCGACGATGACGCTCGGCCAGCTCGGCGCGGACGTCGTGAAGGTGGAGCCGCCCTCCGGCGACGAGTGGCGCCGGGTGGACGACGTCGCCGGCGAGAGCCGCCAGTTCCACGCGGCCAACCGCGACAAGCGCGGGATCGTGCTCGACCTGCGCACCGACGAGGGCCGGGAGGCCCTCGGCGCGCTCATCGACCGCGCGGACGTCCTGGTCCACAGCTTCTCCCCCGGCGTCGCCGAGCGCCTCGGCGCCGGCGCGGAGGAGGCCCTGGAGCGCAACCCGCGCCTGATCCACTGCTCGCTGTCGGCCTTCGGCCCGGGCGGCCGGCGCGGCACCGACGTCGCGCTCCAGTCCGAGACGGGCCTCTGGACGGCCAACGGCGGCCGGATGGTCCCGGTGCCGCTCCACGACACGATCGCCCCCTGGATCATGGCGTCGGGGATCCTCGCCGCCCTGTATGAGCGCGAGCGCAGCGGCCGCGGCCAGGCGATCGAGACGTCGCTGCTCGAGGCGGCGGCGGCGCTCGCGTGTCACCGCCTGATCCGCGACGGTAGCGGCGAGCCGCTCTTCAACCGCTTCGTGGACGCCTGCTATCGCCCCTACCCGACCGCCGACGGCGCGATCCCGATCGCGTGTTACGCGCCGAGCATGCACGCGCGGCTCTTCGAGGTGCTCGGCATGCCCGAGCTGCTCGAGGACCCGCGATTCGCCACGATCGACGCCCGCGCCCGCCACGCGGATGCCCTCGCCGAGCTGATCGGCGCCCGGATCGCCACGGAGACCACGGCGACCTGGCGCGAGCGGCTCGCGGAGGCCGGGCTGCCGCATGGTGAGGTCAGCGACCACCCCCACTCCCTCCTCGACCACCCCGACGCCCGCGCCATGGGGCTTGTGGTGGAGATCGACGACCCGACGCTCGGCCCCGAGCTCGTCACGGGGCCGCCGCTGCGGCTCTCGCGCACCCCGGCCCGGACGGCGCGGCCCGCCCCCCGGCTGGGGGAGCACACGCGCGAGGTCCTCGACGAGATCGGGGTGGCGGCGGGCTAGAGGACTAGGAGACCGGCACCGCCAGGCCGCTGTCGGGTGCCGTCGGCTCGTCGAGCTCGGGCGTGCCGTCCACGAGCACCGCGCCCATCGACGGCGCCGGCGACGGGGAGGCCGCCGCCTGGCGGAACGCGAGCGGGATGTCGGTGCCGCGCCGCCACGCCATCAGGTAGGGGTAGGGGTCGACGCTGTCGCCGCCCCCGGGGTGGACCTCGAAGTGGAGGTGGGGCGGCGTGGTGATCGCCTGGCCCGTGTTGCCGACGAACGCGATGACCTGGCCGGCCCTCACGCGCGCCCCCGAGACCGTGGCCGGCGCGTACGCCGACAGGTGGGCGAAGTAGAACTCGTTGCCGGCCTCGTCGGTCAGCCAGAGGCGGTTGCCGCCGAGGGTGTTGACGCCGACCCGCGACAGGGTCCCGTCGGCGACCGCGAGCACCGGGGTGCCCGTCGTCGCGAAGATGTCGTTGCCGTGGTGCCAGCCGGTGACCGCGCGCGGAGCGCCGTAGTCGTCGCTGAAGCTCGCGTCGCCGAACACCGGGAACACGTAGCCCTCGCCCGGGGGCAGGGCGATCTCCGGCGCCGGGCGCCGGGGCAGGCCGAGCGGCGCGGGCGCGGCCAGCGGGCCGCCCGCCGGGCCCGTCGGGGGCGCCGGCTCGGGGGCGGGCGCGCGCCGCCGGCGCGCGGGCGCGGCCGGCTCGGCGGGGCTCGTCGCCGGCTCCGCCGCCTGCGAGGCGGGCGCCTCGGCCCCCGCGGCCGCCGACAGGTCGAGGTGGCCGATCACGAACGGCTGGCCGATCAGCGCGGCGGCCTGGGGGTCGGTGACCTCCACGCGCAGCGCGTTGGCGCGCAGGCCGCCGGCGCCGTCGGCGACGCTCTCGAGGAGGACGAGCGCCCCGATCCCCGGGACCTCCACCCGGCTGCCCTGTCCGGCGGCCACGGCGCGGCCGTCCACGGTGAGCCCCTCGACCGACGCCTCGGTGAGGCCCGACTCGGCGCCGCCGGGGCCCGCTGTGGCCCGAGCGGACATGCGGATGCCGGATATCGAGACGCGCCCGTCCAGCAGGGCGACGCCGGAGATCCGGATCGTGCCCTCGGCGATGCCCTCCGTCCCGTTCGGCGCCGCCCCCACCAGCACCTCGACGCCCGACACCGTGCCGCCTCCTGCCGGGCGCAGCCCGCCGACCGAGGCCGATCGTTCGTGGGTCCCGTCGGACGTGGCGGTCACGGCGCCCTGCGTCCCGGCGGGCAGGAGAGCCGCGTACCCCGTCGAAGACGCGCTTGCCGGGGTTCCGGCGCTCGCTCCGGCGGCCGCGGCGGCGAGCCCCGCCAGGAGCGCCCCGAGGCCCAGCGCGGCGAGGGTGAGGAGGCGCGCCACGCGGCAATCATGGAGATCGGGCCGGGCGTCTTCAACGACGGCGGGGGTTCGTTAAATGCCCCGAAGACGGCACCTTTGGCCCTTGCGCCGGCGGGCACGGCTGGTAACGTGCCCGCGTCCCATCAGGGGCCGTGCCCAGGCCCCATCCCCCGTAAGCGCGCAGGAGACTCGCTTTCTGAGACCCCGGCGTTCCTCGTTCGTGCTCGGCCTGATGGCTCTGGTCGGCGCTGTCCTCCTCGTGTTCGGGGTGGGCGTGGCGACACCCGAGCCGGCCGCGATCCAGCAGAAGCGCGCCCAGGTCGAGGCCATCCAGGCCGAGCTCGCGGCGATCGACGCCGAGGTCGAGCGCGCGGCGGAGGCCTACAACGGCGCCCGCTGGCAGCTCGGGGTCATCAGGGACCGCATCGCGCAGAACAAGCGCCAGATCCAGGGCACCGAGGCCGATCTGAAGAAGTCGGAGAAGGTGCTCGGCGAGCGCCTGCGCGACATCTACGTGACGCCCGACCCCACGCTCGCCGAGGTCGTCATCAGCAGCGGCAGCATCAGCGCCGCCGCCGACCAGATCGAGCTCCTCGACCAGGTCGGCCAGCAGGACGCGAGCGTCGTCGACACGCTCAAGGACACCAGGGCCCGCCTCGAGAACCTCCGGGCCGAGCTGCTGACCGACCAGCAGAAGGCCGAGGACGCCGTCACCCAGGCGAAGGCCCACAAGGACCAGGTCGAGAGCCTGCTCGCCCAGCGGGCAGCCGTCCTCGAGGGCGTCAAGGGCGAGCTTGCCCAGATGATCGCGGCCGAGCAGGAGCGGCAGCGCCAGATCGCCGCCATGCAGGCCGCGCTCGCCCAGCAGCGCCAGGCCGCCGCGGCCGCGGCGTCCGTCGCGGCCCAGGGGGGCGGCAGCAGCCCCGCCGTGGCCGCGCCGGCCGCCGGCGGCGCGCCCGCGGCCACCGTGCCGCTTCCGAGCGGCGGGGGCAACGCCGCGGCCGTCGCGGCCGCCATGCAGCAGATCGGCACGCCGTACGTCTGGGGCGGCAGCGGCCCCGGCGGCTTCGACTGCAGCGGCCTCGCCTCCTACGCCTACAGCCAGATCGGTAAGAGCGT
>DATAGF010000109.1:0-3847 GCA_036257075.1 Miltoncostaeaceae bacterium | reverse complement strand
GCGCGCCTACGGCGACCGGCTGGCGGTGCCCGGAGGATGATCCTGAACCACGCCCACCTGCTCGTGCGCGACGTCGCCGCCTCGCGCGCCTTCTACGCGGAGTGGTTCGGGCTCAGGGACGCCGTCCACGATGAGCCGGGCTTCGTGATCCTGCGCGACGCGGCCGGCGGATTGCTCGCGCTGCGCACGGCGAGTCCCGACGCCGCCGCCGCGGGCGCGCTCCACATCGGCTTCCAGGTGCCGACCATCGACGACGTCGAGGCGTTCCGGGAGCGCGCCCGCGCCGCCGGGCTGGAGGAGCTGGCCTTCGACGGGCGGGCGGGTTCGGCTTCGCGCGCGTCCGCGACCCTGACGGCCACGCGGTGGAGGTCTACGCGGCGGGGCCCTGAGGGAGGGGGGCGGCCGGCGGACCACCCCGATCCGCCGGCCTGTGCGAAGCCCCGCGTCCCGGTCGCGGGGCCTGGCGTGACGTCTCCTGAGCGTCACTGGGGGCAGGATAGGAGCGGCTCCGGTGGAGGGGCCTTGGCCCGCGCGAGCAAGATCGGGTGGCCCGCTTTGGCCCCGCGGTCGGCCTCCCGGCGGGTCGGTCCGGCGGGGGGCGGCGCTACCCTACGCCGGTGACCACGACGACCTTCGACGTCTCCGAGGCCTACCGGCCCACGGGGGACCAGCCGCGCGCGATCGACGAGCTGACGGCGGGCCTCGGGCGCGGCGAGCGCTTCCAGACGCTGCTGGGCGTGACGGGCTCGGGCAAGACCTTCACGATGGCCCGGGTCATCGCCAACGCCGGCCGTCCGGCGCTGGTGATCGCCCACAACAAGACCCTCGCGGCCCAGCTCTGCAACGAGTTCCGCGAGCTGCTGCCGGGCGCCGCGGTGGAGTACTTCGTGAGCTACTACGACTACTACCAGCCCGAGGCGTACATCGCGGCGACCGACACCTACATCGAGAAGGACTCGTCGATGAACGACGAGATCGACCGGCTGCGCCACGCGGCTACCGCGGCCCTCCTGGCGCGCCGGGACGTCGTGATCGTCGCCTCGGTGAGCTGCATCTTCGGGCTCGGCTCGGCCGAGGCCTACCGCGAGCGCGTGGTGCTCATGCGGGTGGGCGAGGAGCAGCCGCGCGAGGCGATCTACCGGCGCCTGGTCGAGAACCAGTACCAGCGCAACGACACGGTCCTCGAGCGCGGGCGCTTCCGCGTGCGCGGCGACACGATCGAGGTCCAGCCGGCCGACTCCGAGACGGCCTACCGGATCTCGATGTTCGGCGACGAGGTCGAGAGCATCACCGAGTACGACCCGCTCACCGGCGAGGTCTACGCCGACCTGCAGCACCTCGCGGTCTACCCGGCGACCCACTACGTCACGCCGCCGGCCACCATCGACCGCGCCGTGCGCGAGATCCGCGCCGAGCTCGAGGAGCAGGTCGCGGCCTTCGAGTCGGCCGGAAAGCTCGTGGAGGCCCACCGCCTGCGCCAGCGCACCGAGTACGACATGGAGATGCTGCGCGAGCTGGGCTTCTGCTCGGGGGTGGAGAACTACTCGCGAATCCTGGACGGGCGCCGCCCCGGCCAGCCGCCCCACACGCTCCTCGACTTCTTCCCCGACGACTTCGTCTGCTTCATCGACGAGTCGCACAACACGATGGGGCAGCTGCGCGGGATGTACGAGGGCGACCGCTCGCGCAAGCTGGCCCTGATCGACGCCGGCTTCAGGCTGCCGTCGGCGCTGGACAACCGGCCGCTGCAGCTCCCCGAGTTCCTCGAGCGCGTGAACCAGGTCGTCTTCGTCTCGGCGACGCCGGGCGAGTTCGAGCGGCGCTCCTCCGGGCACGTCGTCGAGCAGATCATCCGCCCCACCGGGCTGGTCGACCCCCAGGTTGAGGTGCGGCCCACCCACCATCAGATCGACGACCTCATCGGCGAGATCCGGGACCGGGCGGACCGCGGGGAGCGGGCCCTCGTGACCACCCTGACCAAGCGGATGGCCGAGGACCTGACCGAGTACCTCGTCGAGGCCGGGGTCAGGGCGCGCTACCTGCACTCCGAGATCGACACCCTGGAGCGCATCCGGGTGGTCCGCTCGCTGCGCCTGGGCGACTTCGACGTGCTGGTGGGGGTGAACCTCCTGCGCGAGGGCCTCGACCTCCCCGAGGTCACCCTCGTCGCGATCCTCGACGCCGACAAGGAGGGCTTCCTCCGCGGGAACACGTCGCTCATCCAGACGATCGGCCGGGCGGCGCGGAACGTCTCGGGGCGGGTGATCATGTACGCCGACGCCGAGACCGAGGCGATGCGGTCGGCGATCGACGAGACCAACCGCCGCCGCGAGATCCAGATCGCCCACAACGAGGCCAACGGCATCACGCCCGAGTCGATCGTCAAAGGCGTCTCCGACATCGTCGAGCTCCTGGGGCTCAACGACGAGGCCCCCGCGCCGGCCCGGCGCCGGCGGGGCGAGCCGGACGCCCTCGCCGACGTGGGCCTCGACGAGCTCGACCGCATGATCGTGGAGCGGGAGCAGGAGATGTTCGCCGCCGCCGAGGAGCTCCGGTTCGAGCTGGCCGCGCGGCTCCGCGACGAGATCGCCGACCTCCGCGGGGAGCAGCTCCAGCGCCTGCAGGCGGAGGGCGATGGGGGAGGGGGCCCCGCGGCGGACGGCCCGCCCCGCCGCGGGTCGGCGCCGGTGCCGCGCAAGCAGTCGCGGCGCACGGCCGGGTCGGGGCGGCGGCGCCGGTGAGCGACGACCGCGCGCGTGACGAGGCGGCCTTCCGGTCTCTGGCGGCGCCCGGTCTCGACGAGGACGACCTCTTCCTGGCGATGCAGGGCCTCCCGGTCCCCGGTCCCTTCTGGGGCGACGGCCGCCCCTGGGCCCGGCCCGACACCGAGCGCTGGTGCCAGGAGTCCGAGCGCCGCCGACGGCACGAGGAGCTGCTCAGGAAGTGGGAGCGGGAGGGCTGAGGGGAGGCCGGGCGGCGCCCGTCACCAGCCCTCCCAGCGGGCGAAGCTCTCGAGGGGCTCGCGCGGCCCCGGCCGGAAGCCCTCGCCCACGACGTGGGCCAGCGGGATGAGCGCGACCTGCGAGACCTCCTCGTAGGGGATCCTCAGCAGCTCGGCGGCCTCGCGCTCGTGGAAGAGGTGCATGGTCGTCCAGGCGGTCCCCAGGCCGCGGGCGCGCGCGGCCAGCATGAAGCTCCAGACCGCAGGCAGCACCGAGCCGAAGGCCGACGCCTGGACGATCTGGGGCCGGCCCTCGGTGCGCCCGGCGTGGCAGGCGACCACGTGCACCGGGACCTCGGCGAGGTGCTCGGCCAGGTAGGAGGCCGAGCGGCCGATGCGGGCGGCCTGGCGCCGCTTGGCCGGGTCGGCCGGGCGCGACGGCGGCTCGCCGAGGATGCCCTCGTTCAGGTAGCGGTCCCAGCCGCGGCGGTAGAGCTCGCCGAGGCGGCGGCGGCGCTCGGCGTCGGTCACCACGACGAAGGCCGCGCCCTGGCGGTTGCCGCCGCTCGGGGCCTGCTGCGCCAGGCGCAGGCACTCCTCGATCAGCTCCCGCTCCACGGGGCGGCTCGTATCGAGGCGACGCCGCACCGCGCGGGTGGTGGCGAGGAGCTCGTCGAGCGAGAGGTCGGGCACCGGCGGATCATGTCAAGGGCCGCGGCGTGTCATGGTCCGCCCGTGACCGAGGACCCGAGGACGCTGCCGCCTGGGCTGCCCGAGCCCGAGGACGACGGCGCCGCCGACCACCTCGCCGGCGCGCCGGTCCCCGACGTCGCCCTGCCTCGACGGCGGGCGGGACGGCGTCCCTTGCCCGGCTCGAGGGGCCCGTCGTCGCGTTCGCCTTCCCCT
>DATAGF010000106.1:0-1640 GCA_036257075.1 Miltoncostaeaceae bacterium | reverse complement strand
TGGACGGGACGCCGGTGAAGAGCTGCACGCTCTTCGCGGTGCAGGCGAACGGCCGCGAGATCACCACGGTCGAGGGCCTCGCCCAGGGCGGGGCGCTGCACCCGATCCAGGAGGCGTTCCATCAGGAGCACGGGCTGCAGTGCGGCTTCTGCACGCCCGCGATGATGCTGGTCGGGGCCGCGCTGCTGGAGCGCAACCCCGCGCCGACGGAGGAGGAGGTCCGCTGGGCGATCTCCGGCAACCTCTGCCGCTGCACCGGCTACCAGAACATCGTGAAGGCGATCCAGTCGGCCGGCGAGACGATCAGGTCTGCGGAGGCCGAGCCGGCCGCCGCCGCGAGCTGAGGAGGACGGGATGGCGACCACCGACGGCGTCCGCGGCATCGGCCACAGCGTCAAGCGGGCGGAGGACGCCCGCTTCATCCGCGGCAAGGGCGACTACGTCGACGACCTCCAGCTCCCCGGGATGCTGCACCTGGCGCTGCTGCGCAGCCCCCTCGCGCACGCGCGCATCAACGGCATCGACACCTCGAGGGCGGAGGCCCTCGAGGGCGTCGTCGCGGTGGTCACGGGCGAGGCCCTGGCCGCCCACAACCTCGCCTGGATGCCGACCCTCTCGGGCGACACCCAGGCCGTCCTCGCGACCGACAAGGTCCGCTTCCAGGGCCAGGAGGTCGCGGCGGTCGTCGCCGAGGACCCCTACATCGCCGAGGACGCCCTGGAGCTGATCGAGGTCGACTACGAGCCGCTGCAGGCGGTCGTCGACCCGCGGGGCGCGCTCGAGGAGGGTGCGCCGCTGATCCGGGATGAGAAGGAGGGCCAGGCCGACAACCGCTGCTACCAGTGGGAGGCCGGGGACGCCGAGGCCACCCGGGCCGCCTTCGAGTCGGCGGACGTGGTCGTGTCGCTGTCGACCCACTACCCCCGCTCGCACCCGGCGCCGCTCGAGACCTGCGGCTGCGTCGCCGACGTCAGCGCCGCGACCGGCCGGGCGGTCATCCACATGACCTCGCAGGCGCCGCACGCTCACCGCACGCTGTTCGCGATCGTGGCCGGGCTGCCGGAGCAGAACATCGAGATCATCTCGCCCGACATCGGCGGCGGCTTCGGCAACAAGGTGCCGATCTACCCGGGCTACGTCTGCGCCACGGCGGCCTCGCTGCTGATCGGGCGCCCCGTGAAGTGGGTCGAGACGCGGACCGAGAACCTCATCTCCACCGGCTTCGCCCGCGACTACCACATGGACGGCGAGCTGGCGCTCAGGCGCGACGGGACGATGCTCGGCATGCGGGTGAACCTCACCTCGGACAACGGCGCCTTCTTCGCCGACGCCCAGCCGACCCAGTTCAAGGCCGGCCTGTTCCACATCTGCACCGGCTCCTACGACATGCCCGCGGCGCACGTCGTGGCCGAGGGCGCCTACACCAACAAGGCGCCGGGCGGGGTGGCGTACCGCTGCTCCTTCCGCGTCACGGAGGCGAGCTTCCTGATCGAGCGCCTGGTCCAGAACGCGGCCATCGAGCTCGACATGGACCCGACCGAGCTGCGGCGCAAGAACTTCATCCCCAAGGACGCCTTCCCGTACCACTCGGTGACGGGATTCGTCTACGACTCGGGCGACTACCAGGCCGCCCTCGACCT
>DATAGF010000233.1:0-11113 GCA_036257075.1 Miltoncostaeaceae bacterium | reverse complement strand
GCTCGCCGTCGGGGGCCGCCCGCATCCAGACCGGCGAGAGCATGGGGCTCCCGTCCCGGCGGCGCGTGGCGAGGATCACGGTGACCGGCCCGTCGATGATGTCCCGGTGCTCCTCGCCGAGCTCGGCGATCCTGGTGAGCGCCTCCTCCTTCACCGATTTCCAGTCCTGCCCGCTGCCCATCTCCCCGATCACGGTATGGCGGTAGCTCATCCCTGCTCCTCCTGGCCCGGGGCAGCGCGGCCCTCCGAGGGCCGGGCGATCGAGTCGAGCTCGGGCAGGTTGACCACCACCGGCTCCTGGCCGGAGCGCACGACGGCCCAGACCGTTGGCTCCTCGTCCGAGGCGTTGATCTCCTGGTGCACCACGCCGGCGGGGATGAAGACGAAGTCGCCGGGCGCCGCCTCCAGCTCGTGCTCGAGGCGGTCGCCCCAGCGGTAGCGGGCGTGGCCCTCGATGACGTAGAGGACCGTCTCCTGGGGCCCGTGGTGGTGCGCGCCGGTCGCCGCGCCGGGCGCCACCCAGCTGCGGAAGGCCGACAGCACCTCGGCGTCGGGGTTGCGCTCGTCGAACGCCACGGTGCGGACGAGCCCCGCGGTCTGCGGCGTGTCGCCGCCGAAGGTGCCGGCGCGCGCGACCCGGATGTGGCGCTCGCCGGCCTGCTCGGATCCCATCTCACCACCCCCCTTCGGAGTCACCGGGACGATAGAGCCCGAAGGCCAGCGAGGGGTCGCCCGGCGTCCAGCCGCCGCCGAACTGCGAGCGGTCGCCGCTGCGCGCCGCCCGCGCGACCAGGCGTCGGCCGACGTCGAGCCGGTCCGCCTCCCAGGCCGCCAGCGCCCGCGCGACGTCGCCCTCCGCGGCACCCAGCGCCTCGCCGAGCGCCCAGGCGTCGGCGCAGGCCTTGGCCGTGCCGGCGGCCGCGTGGGGCCGGGCCACGAAGGCGGCGTCGCCCAGGATCGCCACCCGGCCCAGGGCCATGCGCGGCGACTCGAGGTCGCCGATGGCCTGGACGAACGGCTGCCGGGTGGCGGCGACGACCTCGGCCAGCCGCGGCGGCAGGACGTCGGCGGCGGCGGCCCGCAGCCCCTCGGCGTCGGCCTCGGAGACCCCTCCCGGCGGGAGCGAGAGCCGCCGGCCCCCCTCTCCGTCGCCGAGCAGGGCGTCGAGGCCGGCCGCGTCGAGGTTTCGGTACCAGACGTAGTTCGCGCGCCGGCGGCCGGGCGCCACCTCGCCCCCCGCGTCCGGGATGGGGTAGACGACGATGTGCGTCCCCGGGGCGGCGTGGTAGGTGATGCCGCCGCCGAGCTGGGCGGCGGTCTCCTCGGGGAGCTCCTCCTCGTCGACGACGCCGCGCCAGCCGACGTAGGCGGCCGGGCGGAAGCGCACCTCCGGCAGCAGCCGGCGGCGGAGCGTCGAGTCGATGCCGTCGGCCGCCACCACCAGGTCGGCCCGGACGGTCCCGCCGCCGGCGAGCCGGACCCCGTCGCCGGCGACGTCCTCGGCCGACGCCCCCCGGTGGTAGCGCTCCTCGCCGAAGTCGCCGAGCAGCGCCCGGTAGAGGGTGTTCCACGACGTGAAGCGAAGGTCGCTCGGCCGCTCGTAGGCGACCGATCCGTCGCGGGCGAGGTAGCGGAGGAAGCGGCAGGGCGTGCTCATCCGCTCCAGGGGGATCCCCCCCGGCCCGGTCGGCCAGCGGGCCGTCTCCGGGTGCAGCACGATCCCCGCGCCCCGGCCGTCGAGGGGCGCCGACGCGCGCTCGTAGACGTCGACCTCGCAGCCGATCGAGCGCAGGACCAGGGCGGCGGTCAGCCCGCCGATCGAGCCTCCCACCACGGCGACTCGTCTCACCCCCGGGAGTCTGCCGTGCGCGCCACCGGTGGCGCTGTGCCAATTGACCGACCCGCGTGCGGCCAATTGGCACTCGAGCCTCAGAGCACCCGGCCACGCCGTGTGGTTCACTGCCGGGCCGGATGAGCGAGTGGTCCGACTGGTACCGGCGCGAGGACCCGACGCGGTGGGTCCTGCCGGCCATCCTGCGGGAGCGGGCGGACGAGCACCCCGACCGCGACTACCTCCGCGTCGCCGACGGGCCCTGGCTGTCCTACGGCGAGGTGAACGCGCGGGCCAACCGGGTCGCCAACTCGCTGATCGCCCGCGGGCTGCAGCCCGGGCAGGCGGTCTCGACACTGCTGCCGAACTGCGAGGAGAACCTGGCGGTCTGGTTCGGGATCCAGAAGGCCGGCGGCGTGCAGTGCCCGATCAACCTCGCCTACCGGGGCGACTTCCTCTCCTGGGTCATCAACCTGCCGCGCTCCCGCTTCCTCGTCGTGGACTCGGGGCACCTCGACCGGTTGGAGGCGGTCGCCGCCGACCAGCCCCTGCTGGAACGCGTGATCGTGCGGGGCGAGCCCTCAGGCCCCCCGCCGCGCCTGCCCCACGAGCCGCTCGGGGCCCTCATGGAGGCGCCCGACGCCGAGCCGGGCGTCCCGGTCGGCTGGACGGACGACGCGCGGATCATGTTCACCTCGGGCACCACCGGCCGCTCGAAGGGCGCCATCAAGCAGCACGCCTCGGACTACTTCTCGGGGCGCACCTACATCGAGGTCTGCGGGGTCACGGCCGAGGACACGATCTTCTCGTGCCTGCCTCTCTTCCACTCCAACGCCCAGGTGCTGGCCACCTACCCGGCGATGATCGCCGGCGCCCGCATCGCCTTCGCCGAGCGCTACTCGTCGGCGGCCTTCTGGGGCCAGGTCGTCGCGGCCGAGGCGACGATCCTCAACACCGTGAGCGCGGTCAACTACTTCATCTGGAACACGCCCCCGAGCGACCTCGACCGCGCGCACCGGGTGAGCCGGATCATGGCCATGCCCGCCCCCAAGGACATCTACGAGCGCTTCGAGGAGCGCTTCGGCATCCGCTTCATCGAGGGCTACGGGCTCACGGAGACCGGCATGGTCACCTACCACCCTCCCGGCCGGCCGCCCCGGCCCGGGAGCTGCGGGGTCGCGACGCCGGGCTTCGAGGTCAGCGTCGTCGAGCCCGGCACCGACCGGCCGCTGCCGCCTGGGACGCCGGGCGAGATCGTCGTCGACATGAAGATGCCCAACATCGTCATGCGGGCCTACGCGGGCATGCCCGAGAAGACGGCCGAGGACTTCCGCAACCTGAAGCTCCACACCGGCGACCTGGGCCGCCTCGACGAGGACGGCTACCTCTACTTCCTCGACCGGGTGAAGGACTACATCCGCCGCCGGGGCGAGAACGTCAGCTCGATGGAGGTCGAGCGGGTGGTCTGCGCCCATCCCGACGTCCTCGAGGCGGCCGCCGTCGGCGTCCGTGCGCTGGAGGGGGCGTCGGCCGAGGACGAGATCCTGGTCTGCATCGTCGCCCGGGACGGCCGCTCCCCGGACCTCCGCGACCTGCTCGCCTTCTGCGACGAGCGCATGCCCTACTTCGCCGTGCCGCGCTACGTGCGCGTCGTCGACTCGCTCCCGAAGACCCCGACCGAGCGGGTGCGCAAGGTGGAGCTTCGCGACGCGGGCATCACCGCCGACACGCACGACCGCACCCTCCACGGCCCGGCGCTTCCCTCGCGGTGAGCGGCGACGAGCTCGACCTGGGCGAGGCGGCCGACTACATCCTGTCGGAGCGGCCCGGCCTGTCGGAGGACGCGGTCTGGGCCGTCCTCATCGAGCTCGGCGACCCGCCCGGGCCCGGGCAGGAGTCCATCGCCCTGCAGCTCCTCGCCGCCGCCCGGCCGGAGGTGCGGGAGAAGGACGCCCGCCGCATCCTGCGCGAGTGGCAGGCCTACGCGCGGCTCGCCGGCGAGGACGACTGGGACTGACGCTCAGCCTGCTGGCTCGCCCGCTCGGCCGGAACGGCCACCCCTTGAGGCGAGGCGTCCTTCGGACCATTGCTCCACTAGCATGGGCGACCTGGTGTTCAGGAGCGACGTGGACCGGCTGTTCGCAGAGCTCTTCCCCGGGGGCCGGCACGCCGCCTCGGCCGAAGCCCGTGCGCCGGTCGACGTCTACGTCGCCGAGGGCGAGCCGCCGACGCTCGTGGTGGAGCTGGACGCGGCGGGCGTCGACCCGGACATGGTCGACATCTCGCTGGAGAACGGCGTGCTCGTGGTGCGCGGCGAGCGGCGCCGGCGCCCCGACGGGCGCCGCATCTACCACCACGCGGAGATCGCCTGGGGCCCGTTCGAGCGCCGGCTGCGGCTGGGCGTCCAGGTCGACGCCAACGCCACCACCGCGTCGTACGAGGACGGGATCCTCAGGATCGCGATGCCGCTGGCGCCCAAGCAGCCGCTGCGGCGCGTCGACATCTCGGCGGGCGAGACGCCGCCGTGAGCGCCGACGAGCGCGCGCCCGGCGCCCCGGACGAGCGCGAGGGCCGCGAGGTCCCCGAGGCGCCTGAGGCCCCCGGCGAGGAGGTCCCCGAGCCTCCCGAGGCCTCGGACGTCGAGGCGGTCATCGAGCCCGAGGAGATCGCCTCCCTGCCGGCGACGCTCCCGGTCCTGCCGCTGAAGGAGACCGTCGTCTTCCCCGAGGCCGTCGCCCCGCTCGCGATCGCCGAGGCGCGCTCGATACGCCTGATCGACGACGTGATGAACCGGCCCGAGCGCCTGCTTGCGCTCGTCGTGAGCCGCGACCCCGAGCAGGGCGAGCCGCCGCCGGACCAGCTCCACGAGATCGGCACGGCGGCGGTCGTCCAGCGCATGGTGCGCGTGCCCGACGGCACGGTCCGGATCCTCGTGCAGGGCGTGCGCCGGGTGCGGCTGGGGCCCTACACCCAGACCCAGCCCTTCCTCGAGGCCCAGGCGGAGGAGGTGCCCGACCGGGCCGAGCGCACCACCGAGGTCGAGGCCCTCGCCCGCAACCTGCAGGGCATCTTCACCCGCATCATCGAGCTCGTCCCCCACCTGCCCGACGAGCTGCAGGTCGCGGTGGCGAACCTCGAGGACCCGACGACGCTCTCCTACCTGGTCTCCTCCTCGCTGCGGCTGTCCGTGGAGGAGCGCCAGGAGCTCCTGGAGGAGGCGGACCTCGAGGCGCGCCTGCGCCGCCTCACGGTGCTGGTCAACCGCGAGCTCGAGCTGCTCGAGCTGGGCGCCAAGATCCAGAGCGACGTCCAGACCGACCTCGAGCAGGGCCAGCGGGAGTTCTTCCTGCGCCAGCAGCTGAAGGCGATCCGCGAGGAGCTCGGCGAGGGCGACGAGGAGCAGGCGGAGGTCGAGGAGCTGCGGCGCCAGCTCGAGGAGGCCGACCCGCCCGAGGATGTGCGCAGGGCGGCCGAGCGCGAGCTGAGCCGCCTCGAGCGCATCCCCTCGGCGTCGGCGGAGCACGCGGTCATCAGGACGTACCTCGACTGGCTGCTGTCGATCCCCTGGCGGCGGACGACCGAGGACAACCTCGACCTGGAGCGGGCCCGCCACATCCTCGACGAGGACCACTACGACATCGACAAGGTCAAGGACCGCATCATCGAGCAGCTCGCGGTCGCCCGGCTCCGCGGGGACGCCGCGGGCTCCATCCTGGCCTTCGTCGGGCCGCCGGGCGTGGGCAAGACCTCGCTCGGCCAGTCCATCGCCCGCGCCCTCGGCCGCGAGTTCGCGCGCATCTCCGTGGGCGGCGTGCGCGACGAGTCCGAGATCCGCGGCCACCGGCGCACGTACGTGGGCGCGTTGCCGGGCGTGATCGTCCGCGCGATCCGGGACGCCGGGTCGATGAACCCGGTGATGATGATCGACGAGATCGACAAGATGGGCGCCGACTACCGCGGCGATCCCTCCTCGGCGATGCTCGAGGTGCTGGACCCGGCCCAGAACCACTCGTTCCGCGACCACTACCTCGACCTGCCGCTCGACCTCTCCAAGGTCTTCTTCATCACGACCGGCAACATGGTCGAGACGATCCCGGGGCCGCTCCTGGACCGGCTGGAGGTCATCCGGCTCGCCGGCTACACGGACGAGGAGAAGCTCCACATCGCCCGCCGCTACCTGCTCCCGCGGCAGATCGAGGCGGCCGGGCTTCCGGAGGGGCTCCTCGAGGTCAGCGACGACGGGATCCGCACGGTCACATCGGAGTACACGCGCGAGGCGGGCGTGCGCCAGCTCGAGCGTCGCCTGGCCGCGATCGCGCGGCGCATCGCCCGCCGGGTGGCCGAGGGCGACGACGACCCCGTCGTGGTCGGGCCGGACGAGGTCCGGGAGATCCTGGGGCCCGAGCGCATCCACAACGAGGTCAAGCGCCGCACCAGCGAGCCGGGCGTCGCCACCGGGCTCGCCGTCACCGGCGCCGGAGGCGAGATCCTGTTCGTCGAAGCCCAGGCCATGCCGGGCAGCGGCAAGCTGACCGTCACGGGGCAGCTCGGCGAGGTCATGCGCGAGTCGGCGCAGGCGGCGGTGTCGTTCGTCCGGGCCCGGGGCGCGGCGATCGGGCTGGAGCTCCCCGAGGACTTCTTCTCGACCCACGACGTCCACATCCACGTGCCGGCCGGCGCGGTGCCGAAGGACGGACCGTCCGCCGGGGTCACGATGGTCACCGCGCTGGTCTCGGCGCTGTCGGGGCGCGCGGTCAGCGAGGACGTCGCGATGACCGGCGAGATCACGCTGACCGGGCAGGTGCTGCCGATCGGCGGCGTCAAGGAGAAGGTCCTCGCCGCCCACCGCGTGGAGATCAGCACCGTCGTCCTCCCCAAGCTCAATGAGGACTCGCTCGCCGACCTTCCCGAGGAACTGCGCGACGAGATGCGCATCGAGCTCGTCGAGCGGGTGGAGCAGGTCCTGGAGATCGCCCTGGAGCCCGTGCCCCAGCCCGCCTGAGCGCCGGTCGCTGACACTCTATGTGGCGTTGTTATAGAGCGACATAGTTCGTTAGCCTCACGGCGTGGACCCGGTTCGCAACCCCTACGCCCCCGGCGCCGGCAGCCCGCCTCCCGAGCTGGCCGGCCGCGAGCGCGAGCGCCGCACCTTCGACGTCCTCCTGCAGCGCATGGCGGCGGGGCGGCCCGAGCAGAGCCTCGCCCTGTGGGGCCTGCGTGGCGTCGGCAAGACCGTCCTGCTCAACGACTTCGCCAGCCAGGCGCGCGAGCGCGGCTGGGGCACCGGGTACATCGAGCTGCGCGGCCGCGGGCCCCTGCGGCCGGCGCTGGCGCAGCTGGCCGCCCAGGCCGCGCGCGACCTCTCGCGCCGCGAGGGGCTGCGCCAGAAGGCGCGCGCGGCACTGGCGGTCATCAGCTCCTTCTCCCTCACCGCGATGCCGGCCGGCGTCACCTTCCAGGTGGAGGTCGACCCGGAGCGTGGCCGCGGCGACAGCGGCCAGCTCGACGCCGACCTCTACGAGGTGCTGCTGGAGCTGGGCGCCCTCGCCAGCGAGGCCGGAGCCGGCGTGGTGTTCCTGTTCGACGAGATGCAATTCGCCGAGCTCGAGGAGCTGGCGGCGCTGCTCGCGGCCCACCACCGCGTCGGCCAGCTCGGCCTGCCGATCGCCATGGTCGGCGCCGGGCTGCCCCAGCTCGCGGGCAGGCTGGCCGAGGCGAGCTCCTACGCCGAGCGCCTCTTCGCCTACGTCGAGGTCGGCCGGCTCAGCGACGCCGCGGCCCGCGACGCCCTCGTCATCCCGGCGGAGCGCGAGGGGGTCGCCTACCGCCCCGATGCGCTCGAGCTCATCCTCGGGCGCGCCGAGCGCTACCCCTTCTTCATCCAAACCTACGGCCGCCTGGCCTGGCAGGTCGCACGCGAGTCGCCGATCGAGCTGGCCGACGCGCAGAACGCGGACGCCCTCGCACGAGAGCAGCTCGACATCGGCTTCCACCGGGCGCGCTTCAACCGGGCGACGCCCGGCGAGCGCCGTTACCTGGCGGCGATCGCCGCCCTCGGAGAGGGGCCGCAGCTCACGGCGGCGGTCAGCGCGCGGCTCGGGCAGACCCAGCAGGCGAGCGCCGTGCAGCGCCAGCGCCTGATCGACGTGAAGGGGCTGATCTACAGCCCCCAGCGCGGCTACGTCGACTTCACCGCGCCGCTGTTCGGCGACTGGATCCGCCGCAGCCATCCGCTCGATTCGCTGATCTAGGGTCGCGCGCCGGGCCGGCGTCGGCGTAGGGTCGGCCCGTGCCGCTCTCCGACCACCTCCACCGGCTCCGGCGCCTCCTCTGCTGCCCGCCCCCGTCGCGGGTGACCGGCGTGGAGACCGCCACCGGGGGCGGCAGCGGCGAGGTCTTCGTCGCCTGGACGCCCAACCCGCCGTCCGAGCAGGTGCTCTTCTACCGCGTCTACCGGCGCGTCGGCACCGGCGTCTGGCGCAACCTCGCCGCGGTCACCGAGCAGGCCACGGACGTCAACTTCCCCGGCAAGGTCGCCTTCCTCGACTTCGAGGGCGACTTCCCCGGCGCCAGCGACTTCGGCCCGAACGGCGAGCGCACCTACGTCGTCTCGGCCATCGGCCGGTCCGGCCTCGAGGGGCCGGTCTCGAGCCAGGTGCAGGGCACCCCGCCCTAGGCGCGTCCGCGACGGGCTGAGGGGGACGTGGCGATCGCCTCGGCGACCTCGAGCAGGTCGGCACCGCGGGCGTCGGGGTCGGGCAGCAGCGAGGACAGCGCCCCCTCGCCCCGCGCGACCCAGGCGACGCGCATGCCGACGGCGCGCGCCCCGCGAAGGTCCCACCAGTGGGCCGCCACCATGGTCGCCTCGCCCGGCGCGGCGCCGAGGACGGCGAGGCCGTGCCGGTAGACGCGGGCGTCGGGCTTGAAGACGCCGACCTGGTCCGTGCCGACGACGTGCTCGAAGCGGTCGCGCAGCCCGGCCGAGCGGAGCCCCGACTCGGCCCGCTCGGTCGGGCTGTTGGTGAGGACGGCGAGGCGGAGGCCGGCCGCGGCGAGGCGGTCCAGGGCTGCGGGCGCCTCGGGGTAGGCGGGCATCGTCGCGGCGGCCTCCTTCACCGCCGCGACGGGCGGGCCGCCGAGGGCCTCGTGGCGCCGCGCCGCGGCCGCCGCCATCAGCTCCGGGAGGGGGCGGTACTCGCCGACGTGGTTCAGGGTCATCGCGGCGAACAGCGCCTCGTGCAGCAGGTCGTCGCCGAGGGCGGCGACGTCGAGGAGGGTGCCGTTCAGGTCGAAGACGACCCAGTCCACGACGCCGACTCTGGCACGATTGGCGCATGAAGGTCCGCTGGACGGGCGACAGCCTCCGGCTCCGCATCACCCCCGGCGAGCTGGCCGCCCTGCAGCGGGGCGAGCCCGTGTCGGAGGAGCTGGCGTTCCCCGGCGGCCGCTGGGCCGTGCGGCTGGACCCCGCGGCCGAGCGGGCCGGCGTCCACTGGGCGGAGGGGGTCGCGCTCGTCGCGCTCACCCCCGATGACGTGCGCCGCCTCGCCGCGCCCGAGGCGGAGGGGGTCTACCCCCACGCCGCCGAGGTGCGGCTGCTGGTGGAGAAGGACTTCCCCTGCGCCCATCCGCACGCGCCCGAGGCGCGCGAGCCCGAGACGGAGCGGTTCCCGCCGACCCCCGGGTTCGTCGCCCGCAAGACCGGGGACCCGGCGGCGGACTAGCATCCGGGCATGGCCTCGACCGCCGGCCGCAGCCGCGTCGCCCGGACCCGCGTGATCGCCGTCCGCGGCGGCCGCGCCCGCGAGCGGGCCGACGGCCTGGCCGCCGAGGAGCCGCTCGAGATCCGCGCCGCCGGCCCGGGCCAGGAGCCTGTCCGGGTGGCCGTCACCATGCGCACCCCCGGCCACGACTTCGAGCTGGCGGCGGGCTTCCTGGTGACGGAGGGGCTGATCGGGCCCGACGACGTGGCCGCGGTCGCCTACTGCGAGGACCCGGACGCCCAGCGCTACAACGTCGTCACGGTCACGAGCCGAGGTCCCTTCGACCTGGGCGCGGCCGAGCGCAACTTCTTCGCCAGCTCCAGCTGCGGCATCTGCGGCAAGGCGGCCCTCGAGGCGGTGGCCGTCCGCTGCGAGCCGCTGGAGGACGGCGCCACCGCCGACGCGGCCACCCTGCTCGGGCTGCCCGGCGCGATGCGCGACGCCCAGCAGGTGTTCGAACGCACCGGCGGGCTGCACGCGGCCGGGCTCTTCGACCTCGACGGCGGCCTCCTGCTGCTGCGCGAGGACGTGGGGCGGCACAACGCCGTCGACAAGGTCGTCGGCGCGCTCGCCCTCGAGGGCGGCGACGGCGCCGGGCGCATCCTGCTGGTCTCGGGACGGCTCTCGTTCGAGATCGTCCAGAAGGCAGCCGTGGCCCGGGTGCCGATCCTGTGCGCAGTTTCGGCGCCGTCGAGCCTGGCGGTCGAGGCCGCCGAGGCCCTCGGGGTGACAGCGGTCGGCTTCCTCCGCCCGGGCGGGTTCAACGTCTACGCCCGCCCGGGCCGGATCCTCACGGCCGAGCCCGCCTGATGGCCCGGATCCGCCCGCGCCGGCGCGACCTCTGGGCGGGCTGGCGCCCCAACGGCATCGGCGAGACCAAGCCGAACCACTACGGGGAGATCCTCCGGACGATCTGGGCCAACCGGCGCCGCCTGCCGTACGCGGCCCGCATCGTCCGCAAGGGGGTCTGCGACGGCTGCGCGCTCGGGGTCGCCGGCCTCCACGACTGGACCATCGACGGCGTCCATCTGTGCGCGACGCGGCTGTCGCTGCTGTCCACGAACACGATGGACGCGGCCGACCCGGCGCGGCTCGCCGACGTCGCCGCCCTACGCCGGCGGTCCGGACGCGCCCTGCGCGAGCTCGGTCGCCTCGGCTATCCGATGGTCCGCCGGCACGGCGAGCCCGGCTTCACGCGCGTCTCCTGGGACGCCGCGCTCGACCTGGTGGCCGGGGCCATCCGCCCCGCCGACCCCGCCCGGGTGGCGTTCTTCCTCACCTCGCGCGGGATCACGAACGAGGTCTACTACGTCGCCCAGAAGGTGGCGCGCTTCCTCGGCACCAACAACGTCGACAACGCCGCCCGCGTCTGCCACGCGCCCTCGACGGCGGCCCTGAAGGCGGCGGTCGGCGCGATCGCGACGACGATCTCCTACGGCGACCTCATGGAGTCCGACCTGGTCGTGCTGTGGGGGGCGAACGTCGCCAACGCCCAGCCGGTGATGATGAAGTACCTCTA
>DATAGF010000232.1:0-11571 GCA_036257075.1 Miltoncostaeaceae bacterium | reverse complement strand
TCGGCGGCAGGCGCCTGGTGGTGGTCGACGACTCGATCGTGCGCGGCAACACCACCCGCCAGATCGTGGCGATGCTGCTCGACGCCGGCGCCGCCGAGGTGCACATGCGCATCTCGAGCCCCCCGATCCTCTGGCCCTGCTTCTACGGCATCGACATGGCCGACCGCGACGAACTGGTGGCCGCCGGCCGCACGGTGGAGGAGATCGCCGGGCTCGCGGGCTCCCACTCGCTCGCCTACCTGAGCCTGGACGGGCTGCAGCGCGCCCTCGGCCGCCCCGCCGAGGCCTACTGCCGGGCCTGCTTCACGGGCGAGTACCCCATCCCCGTCCCCGACTCGTCCCTCAAGCTGCGGTTCGAGCCCGGCGCGAACCAGCCGGCGCGGGTCTGAGATGCGCCTCGGCCGGGGACTGACGCCGGTCTTGCTCACGCTGGCCCGCCGCCACGGGGTCGGGCTGGTGACCTTCGACGCCGGCCTCGCGAACCTGGGTCGCGGCGATGGAGTCGAGCTCCTACGCGCGTGACCGTCCCCGACTAAGCTCGCGGGGTGGCGGAGCCGCTCTCCTACCGCGACGCGGGGGTCGACCTGGACGCGGCGCGGCGCCACACCGAGGCGCTGAGCGCGCTGGTGGCGGGCCAGACCGGGTTCGCCGCCGCCCACCCGCTGCCGGCCGGCATGCGCGAGCCGGTACTCGTCACCTGCACCGACGGCGTCGGGACCAAGCTGCTGCTGGCCCGCGAGCTCGGCAGGCTCGACGGGCTCGGTCAGGACCTGGTGGCCATGTGCGTCAACGACCTCGCCTGCACCGGGGCGCGGCCGCTCGTCTTCCTCGACTACCTGGCGGTGGGGCGCCTCGACCCGGACGAGGCGGCTGCGCTGGTCGCCGCGATCGCCGCCGCCTGCGAGGCCGTCGGCTGCCGCCTGGCGGGCGGCGAGACGGCCGAGATGCCGGGCCTCTACGCGCCGGGCCACTTCGACCTCGCGGGGTTCGCCGCCGGCGTGGTGGAGCGCGACGAGATGCTGGGGCCGGACCGGGTGCGCGAGGGCGACGCGATCGTCGGGCTGCCGTCGTCCGGCTTCCACGCGAACGGCTACTCGCTGGTCCGGGCGCTGGTGGAGGACGGCGCCCTTGAGCCGGACCCCGAGCTGCTGCTCGCCCCCACCCGCCTCTACGTCGACGACCTGCGGGCGCTCGCGGAGGGCGGCGGCCTGCGCGCGGCCGCACACATCACCGGGGGCGGGCTCCCGGAGAACCTGCCGCGCGCGCTCCCCGAGGGCCTGGGGGCCCGGCTGGAGGCCGGCTCCTGGGAGCTGGGCGCGGCGGCGGCGGCCGTGCTCAGGACCCGGCGGGTCGACGAGGACGAGGCCTGGCGGACCTTCAACATGGGCCTGGGGATGTGCGCGATCGTCGCCGACGGGCCGGCCGCCGCCGGGCTGGTGCACGGCGCGCGCGTGGTGGGACGGGTCGTCCGGGGGGAGGGGGTCAGCGTCGCCTGAGGGCAGCTTCCGGGTGAGCGTGCTCGTGTCGGGCAGCGGCACGAACCTGCAGAGCCTGATCGACACGGTCCACGAGGACGGGGGCCCCATCGAGATCGTCCAGGTCGTCAGCTCGCGCGACGACGCCCTGGCGCTGCAGCGGGCGGGCGCGGCCGGGATCCCCTGCGAGGTGGTGGCGCTGCGGGGCCGCGAGCGCGAGGAGCGCGACCGCGAGCTCGCCGACGTGGTCGAGGCGGCCTCCCCGGGGCTCGTGGTCCTCGCCGGGTGGATGAGCATCCTGACCGGCGTCTTCCTCGACCGCTTCCCGGACCGGGTCGTCAACCTCCACCCGTCGCTGCTGCCGGCCTTCCCGGGGATGCACGCCATCGAGGAGGCGCTCGAGTGGGGCGTGCGCGTCACGGGCGTCACGGTCCACTTCGCCGAGGAGACGGTCGACGCCGGTCCGCCCATCCTGCAGGAGCCGGTGCCGGTGATGTACGGTGACTCGCTGGAGTCGCTCACGGAGCGGATCCGCGAGGTGGAGCACCGGCTCGTGCCCGAGGTGGTGCGGATGTTCGCCGCCGGCCGGGTGCGCCGCGACCCCGTCCAGCGGCGCCGGGTCGAGGTGGTCCCCGTGGAGGTCGAGTGACGGTCGCTCGCGCGCTCATCTCGGTGTCGGACAAGGCGGGCATGGAGGCCTTCGCGCGCGGCCTCGCCGACCTCGGGGTGACGATCGTGTCCACCGGCGGCACCGCCGCGGCGCTGCGCGAGATGGGCGTGGACGTCGTGCCGGTCGACCGGGTGACCGGCCACCCGGAGATCATGGGCGGGCGGGTGAAGACCCTGCACCCGCGCGTCCACGGGGGCATCCTGGCGCGGCCCGGTCACGAGGGCGACGCGGAGGACATGCGCGAGGCCGGCATCGAGGCGATCGACCTCGTGGTCGTGAACCTCTACCCGTTCGAGGAGACGGCGTCCCGGCGTGGCGCGGCCGAGGCCGAGATCGTCGAGCAGATCGACGTCGGCGGCCCGGCGATGGTCCGCGCCGCGGCGAAGAACTTCGCGCGGGTCGGCGTCGTCACCTCGCCGGACCAGTACGACCCCGTCCTCGAGGAGCTGCGCTCCGCCGGGGAGCTGTCGCCCGAGCTGCGGCGCCGCCTGGCCGAGGCCGCCTTCCGCAGGACGGCCGGCTACGACGCGGCGATCGCGGCCTACCTCGCCGAGACGCACGACGACTTCCCAGAGGGCCTCGTGCTGAACTTCGACAAGCAGCGCGAGCTCAGCTACGGCGAGAACCCCCACCAGCGGGCCGCCTACTACGCCGAGCGCGGCGCCCGCCGCCACCTGCTCTCGCGCACCGAGCAGCTCCACGGCAAGGAGCTCTCGTTCAACAACCTCTACGACCTGGACGCCGGGCTCGGCCTGCTGTCGGAGTTCGAGCTGCCGACATGCGTGATCATCAAGCACAACAACCCCTGCGGCGCCGCCGTCGCCGGAGACGTGGGCACCGCCTACGAGCGGGCGCGCGACTGCGACCCCGTCTCGGCCTACGGCGGCGTCATCGTGGTCAACCGGCCGGTGAACGCGGCCCTCGGCGAGGCGCTCGCCGGGACCTTCGTCGAGGTGCTCTGCGCGCCCGACTTCGAGGAGGGGGCGCTTCAGGCCCTCACCGTCAAGCCGAACACCCGCATCCTGCGCAAGAGCGAGCGGCGCCGGCGAAACCCGGGCGAGCACGACCTGCGCCGGGTCGTCGGCGGCCTGCTGGTGCAGGACCGCGACGCCGAGAGCGAGGGGCGCTCCCAGATGAAGGTGGTCACCAAGCGGGCGCCGACCGAGAGCGAGTGGGGCGACCTGCAGTTCGCGTGGCGGGTGGCGAAGCACGTCAAGAGCAACGCGATCGTGATCGCGCGCGACCTGGCGACGGTCGGGGTGGGCGCGGGGCAGATGAGCCGCGTCGACTCGGTGCGGCTGGCGATCGAGAAGGCCCAGACCCCGGTGGCGGGCGGCGTCCTGGCCAGCGACGCCTTCTTCCCCTTCGCCGACGGCCCCGAGGCCGCGATCTCGGCCGGCGTGACCGCGATCGTGCAGCCCGGCGGGTCGATCCGCGACGACGAGGTCTTCGACGCGGCCGACGAGGCCGGGGTCGCGATGGTCGTCACCGGCCGCCGCCACTTCCGCCACTGACGCCGGCGCCCGGGCCGTCGACCGGCGGCGCCGGACCGGCCGCGGGCACCCGGGGCCCCGGAGCCCCTACCCTGCGAGGCCCATGCGCGCCCTGACCGCCCTGCTCCTGGCCGCCGCGGCCCTGCTCGGGGCCGCCGCGGGCGCCGCGGCCGCGCCGCCCGACGACCTCTCCGACGACCCGCTCGACCGCGGCGTCCTCCTGGCGCTGCCGAGCCTCTACCGGGTCGAGGCGACGATGCACGTCGAGGCGCTGCGCACCCGGGACGGGCGCCAAGTGCCGATCCCGCCCGAGGCGCGTGAGATCCACGAGCGCGGCAGCGCCTTCGCGGTCGCGCCCGGCGGGTGGCTGGTGACCGCCCGCCACGTCGTCGCCCCGGACCCCGAGACGCTCGCCCGGCTGGCGTACCAGAACGCGCTGGCCTATGAGATGCGCGCGCACTCCGACGCGGTCGCCGAGCGGTGGGTGGAGCGGACCGGCGCCCGGCCGGTGGGCGCCCGCCTCGAGCGGCTCGTCGTGCGGCAGGCCGACGCCGGGGAGGGCCCCGCCAGGGCGCGCACCTACGCGCCGACGCGGGCGCCGATCGCCAGCCGCCGCGCCGACCTGGCGCTGCTGCGCATCCGCGCGCCCGGCGCCCCCGCCCTGACCATGGACGAGTCGGCCAGCATCGGGACGCCGGTCGCCAGCCTCGGCTTCGGCAGCGGGGGCGCCTTCGCCGAGCCGACCCGCGGCGACCTCGAGCCGGCGGTCCGGCGCGGGGCGCTCGGGCTGACGGGGCTCCTCGAGGAGGACACGCCCGAGCAGCGCCAGGCGATCCTGCTGACCATCCCCCTGGAGCCGGGGGACTCGGGCGGCCCGGTGGTCGACGCCGCCGGCAACGCCCGCGGCGTCGCGGTCATCCGGACCGAGCACGGCGGCATCGCCGAGCGGGCCACCGAGGTCCGCCAGCTGCTGGAGGGCGTCGACGTCGAGCCCTCGCCCGGGCGCTCCGCCCAGCTCTTCCGCGGCGCGATGGACCGCTTCTGGGACCTCGACCTCACCGCGGCCGAGCGCGGCCTCGCCGCCGCGGGCCGCGCCTTCCCCGACCACACGCTCGCGGCCCTCGAGGCGCGCCGGGCCCGCGAGCTGGCCCTCGCCGACTTCGACCTGGTCGGCGAGCGTCGCCGCCAGGGCTTCCTGCTCGCCCTCGGCGCCCTCGCGGTCGCCGCGGCGCTCGCCTGCGCGGCCGGCCTGGCGCGCCAGGGGGGGCGTGGGCGAGGATCGCTCCGTACACCAACGGAGAGGGGCTGACCATGCGCGTCGGCGTGCCGGCCGAGGTCAAGGCGGACGAGCACCGGGTGGCGCTGGCCCCCGCGGGTGCCAACGAGCTGGTGCAGCACGGCCACGAGGTCTGGGTGGAGCACCGCGCGGGGGAGGGCTCGGACTTCCCGGACGCCGCCTACGAGCGCGTGGGCGCGAGCATCGGCGACGCCTCGGCGGCGTGGGGCTGCGACCTCGTGCTCAAGGTCAAGGAGCCCCAGCCGGCCGAGTTCGGCTACCTCCACGACGACCAGATCCTCTTCACCTACCTCCACCTCGCGGCGAACCCGGGCGTGGCTGACGCCCTGCGGCGAGCCGGCACCACGGCGATCGCCTACGAGACCGTCGAGGACCGCGACGGCCGCCTGCCGCTCCTGGCGCCCATGAGCGAGATCGCCGGGCGCCTCTCCGTGCAGGCCGGCGCGCGCCACCTCGAGGCGACCCACGGCGGGCGGGGGGTGCTGCTCGGCGGCGTCGCGGGGGTCGCCCCGGGGTCGGTCGTGGTGATCGGCGCCGGCATCGTCGGCACCAACGCGGCGATCGTCGCCGCGGGCATGCAGGCCCACGTCGCCGTGCTCGACACCGACCTCGGGCGCCTGCGCGAGCTGGAGCTGATCCTCCCCGGCCGGGTGACCCTGCTGCACTCCACCCGCCTCGCGATCGAGGAGCTCCTGCCGACCGCCGACCTGGTCATCGGCGCGGTGCTGCTGCCCGGCGCGCGGGCGCCGACCCTGATCGCGCGGCGCTCGCTGCGGCTGATGCGCCCCGGCTCGGTCGTCGTCGACGTCGCCGTCGACCAGGGCGGCTGCATCGAGACCTCCCGCCCGACGACCCACTCCGACCCGGTCTTCGAGGTCGACGGCGTGGTGCACTACGGCGTCGCCAACATGCCCGGCGCCGTCCCGGTGACCGCGACCCGCGCCCTCGGCAACGCCACCCTCCCCTACATCCTGCGCATCGCCGACGAGGGGCTGGAGGCCGCGCTGGCCGCCGACCCGGGCCTCCAGGCGGGCGTCAACGTCCAGCACGGCGCGATCGTCAACCCCGCCGTCGCGGAGGCGCTGGCGGCGTAGGTAGGCTGCGACCGATGGCGCGGACGTACCGCTACGGCCCCCTGACGCGGCTGGTCAACCGCGTCATGGCGGTCACGGTGCGCCGCGGTCGGGGTCCCAAGACGCTCCGGCTGCTGACGGTCGCGGGGCGGCGCTCCGGTCAGCCCCGCACGACGCCGGTGCACGTCCTCGAGTCGGACGGCGCGCGCTGGCTGGTGGCCCCCTACGGCGCGGTCGGGTGGGTCCGCAACCTGCGCGCCGCCGGCACGGCCACGCTGGAGCGCGGTGGGCGCAGCGAGCGCGTCGGCGCGGTCGAGGTCGGCCCGGAGGAGGCCGCGCCCGTCCTGCGCCGGTACATCGCCGACGTCCCGATCACGCGTCCCTACTTCGACGTGACGGCGGACTCGCCGCTGGAGGCCGTCCTCGCCGAGGCCGGGCGGCATCCGGTGTTCCGCCTCGTCGCGCCGCCCGGCGCGGCCGGCTAGCCGCGGGAGGGCGCTAGCCTGTCCGGGACCCGAAGGCGTCGCGAGGGGGTCCCGCGATCGAGTCGAGCAGGTCCGCGCTGCGCGGAGCCTTCGACCACGCAGCGGTCTGCGTCGACCGCTCCGAGGCCGCCCGTCGCGCGCTCGGAGAGGCGCGGCGGCTGCGCCCGGCGCGCCTGTCCGTGGTCCACGTGGGCCTCGGCCGCGACGCGCAGCCGTGGCTCGAGGCGCTGGCGGCCGAGGTCCCCGGTGCCGAGACGGTGCTGCTGTCGGGCATTCCGGCCCAGCGGCTGATCGCATGGGCGCGCGCGGAGCACCCCGACGTCCTGGTGGCGGCGTCCCACGCCGGGCCGGTCGCCGGGGTCCTCGGCAGCACCGCGAGGCGCCTGGCGGTGTCGGCCCCCTGCCCGACCCTCATCGTCCCGCCCGGCCTCGGCCCCGCGCCGGCGCCGCCCGGCGCCGGAGCCCCGTACGCGCACATCGCCTGCTGCATCGACGACTCGCCCGGCTCGATGCGGGCTCTGGAGGAGGCCCGGCGGCTCCGCGCCCTCGGCCCCGGGGCGCTGAGCCTGGTGCACGTGACGCCGCTGGCCCTCATCCCCGAGCCGGCCGGGGGCGCGGCGCCTGGCCTGCCGCGCGACATCGCCGACGACGAGCGCGACTGGCTCGCGGCAGTGGCGGCGGGCGTGCCAGGGGCCGACGCCGTGGCGCTCGAGGGCCTCCCACCGCAGGCGGCCGTTGCCTGGGCCCGCGCGGCGGGGCCGGACCTGATCGTCGCCGCGGCCCACCGCGGCCCGGTCGAGCGGGCGATGCTGGGCAGCTTCGCGGGGCATCTGGCGAGGGAGGCGCCGTGTCCGGTACTGCTCACGCGCTGACGGAGCGGCTGCCCCCGCGCGCCCAGGGCCTGACCGAGGCCGAGGCCGCCCGCCGCCTCGCCGCCCGGGGCGAGGTCGAGCCGCCGACCACGAGCCGCTCGTGGCGCAGCATCCTGCGCGCCAACCTGCTCACGGTCTTCAACGTCGTGCTGGTCGTCTTCGGCCTGATCACGCTGATCTTCGCCGACTGGCGCGACGCCCTCTTCCTGGGGATCCTGATCGTCAACGCGGGCATCGGGATCGTTCAGGAGGCGCGGGCGAAGCGGAGCCTCGACCGGCTGGCGGCCCTCGTGGCGCCGAAGGCCACCGTGGTGCGCGACGGCCGCCCCCGCGAGGTCGAGGTGGGCGCGGTCGTGCCGGGTGACCTCGTCGTCGTCGGCGCGGGCGATCAGGTGGTCGCCGACGGGCCGGTGGTCCGCAGCGAGGGCCTCGGGCTGGACGAGTCGATCCTCACGGGCGAGAGCGAGCCGATCACGCGCGCACCGGGCGAGGCGCTGCGGGCGGGCTCGTTCGCGGTGGAGGGTTCGGGCGCCTACGTCGCCGAGGCGGTCGGCCACGACACCTACGCCGAGCGCCTCACCGGCGAGGCGCGCGAGTTCCGCCACCCCCGGTCGCCCCTGGAGCGGGCCCTCGACCGGCTGATCCTCGTGCTGACGGCCGTCATGGTGCCCCTCGGCGCGCTGCTGCTCTGGTCGCTGATCGAGCAGGACATGCCCTTCCGCGAGTCCGTCGAGACGGCCGTCGCCGCCGTCATCACGATCGTGCCCGAGGGGCTGGTGCTGCTGACCGGGATCACCTACGCGGTCGCCACCCGGCGCATGACGCGGCGCGGCGCGCTCAGCCAGCAGCTCAACGCCGTCGAGTCGCTGGCCTCCGTGGACACGGTCTGCATCGACAAGACCGGCACCCTGACCGAGGACCGGCTCCGCGTGGTGGACCTCATCGGCGCCGACGGGACGGACGAGGGCGAGCTCTCGGTGCTCCTCGGCCGCTACGCCGCCGGCTCGCCGAGCCGCAACTCCACGCTCGAGGCGCTCGCGGCGGCCTACCCGGGGACGGCCGAGCCCGTGCGCCAGACCGTGCCCTTCTCCTCGCGGCGGCGGTGGAGCGGGCTGTCGATGGGCGGGCGCACCCACGTGCTCGGCGCGCCGGAGCTCTTCGAGCTCGACGGCCGCCTGCAGGAGCGGGCCCGGCAGGAGGCCGAGGCCGGCCGGCGCGTGCTGGTGTACGCCGCCGGCGACGCGATCCTGACGCCCCCCGGGCCGGAGTCGCCGCCGCCCGCCGGGCTGCGGCCGATGGGGCTCGTGGTCATCGCCGAGGAGCTGCGCCCCGATGCCCGCGAGACCGTCGCCTTCCTGCTCGAGCAGGGGGTCGACATCAAGGTGATCTCGGGCGACGCGCCGGCCACGGTCGCGGCGATCGCCGCCGACGCCGGCATCCCGGTGACGGGCGAGCCGGTGGACGGCCGCGAGCTGCCGCCGGATGCGACCCGGATGCGCGAGCTGGTGCGAGAGGCCACGGTCGTGGGGCGGATCTCCCCCGAGGGCAAGCGCCGCTTCGTGGAGGCGCTCGAGGCCGACGGCCGCTACGTCTGCATGGTCGGCGACGGCGTCAACGACGTGCCGGCGCTGAAGGCGGCGCGGCTGGCGATCGCCCAGGGCAGCGGGGCCCAGATGGCGCGCGCGATCGCCGACCTGGTGCTGGTGAAGGGCGGCTTCGCGGCCATCCCGGCGATGATCCGCGAGGGGCGCAAGGTGCTGCGCAACCTGCAGCGGGTCGCGAAGCTGTTCGTCTCCAAGTCGGTGCTGGCGGCCTTCCTGATCCTCACGATCGGGATCTCCTCGGAGAGCTACCCCTTCCTGCCGCGGCACCTCACGCTCGCCTCGGCCATCACGATCGGCATCCCCGCCTTCTTCCTCGCCCTGGCCCCGAGCACCGGCCCGTGGCGGCCGGACCGCTTCCTGCGCGAGCTGGCGAGCTTCGCGATCCCGGCCGGCACCGCCGCCGGCTTGGGGGTCGTGGCGAGCTTCCTGCTGTCGATCAACCTCATCGACATGAGCGAGGTGCGCGCTCGCACGGTCGCCACCACCGTGCTCGTCCTCGTGGGCCTCTACCTCGTCATCGTGCTGGAGGCCTCCAGCAAGGTGCGCGGCTACACCGTCGGGGCGCTCTGCGCGGTCCTCATCGCCCTCTACCTGGTGGTGCTGTCCCTCCCGGGCTGGCGCGACTTCTTCGAGGTGGCCGCGCCCGATCCCGCGATCATCCTGGTGTCGCTGGTGGGGACGGCCCTTGCGGTGACGGGTCTGGCGCTGACCGACGAGCGCTTCTTCCCCTTTCCGCCCCGGAACCCGCCCGAGCCGCCCGGACCGCCGTCAGGATCAGCGCCAGCGTGATGAGCACGGCGCTCGTCACGCACCAGGCGCAGATCGCCTCGATGAGGACGACCTCCGCGTAGGTCAGCCAGGCCGAGAAGCCGACCCCCACGAGCGCGGTGAAGAGGCCGAGCGCCCGCCCCACCGGGCCGGGCAGGAGGGCGGCGACGAGCAGGGCGCCATAGGCCACCAGGCCCAGGACCGCCACCGGGATGCCGACCAGCTCGGAGTACTCGCTCTCCTGCACCGTGTGGCAGCCGCCGCCCACGACGCAGGCCGGGTCGTCGCCGGCGGCCCGCACCGCCGTGAGGTAGCCCGAGACCGCGAGCCCCGCGACCGCGACGACCCCGATCGCGATCCGCAGGGCGGTCTCGGACGGCCAGGCCCGCGTCACGTCTGGGGTCCGACCTCGTTCACGGCGTCCTGGAGCTCGGAGAGCTCGACGGCGCCCGTGACGGTCTTCTCGCCGTTCGGGCCCCGGATGATGAAGGTGGGCGTCACGCCGACCTCGTCCTCGCGTGCCTGCGAGTCGGTCTTGATGAACTGCTGCTCGCTCGCCTCGCCCTGGTAGTCGGCGGTCCACCGATCGACGTCGAGGCCGAGCTGCTCGACGGCGTCGGTCATGAGCTCGTCGGTGAGCCAGTCCTGGTCGGACTCGGGGCCCTGGTTGCGGTAGATCAGCTCGACGAAGGACCACATGGCGTCCTGCATCCCGGCCGCCTCGGCGCCGAGCGCGCCCCGCTCGGAGCTGCGGCTGATGAACGCGATCGGCCGGAAGACCAGCTTCGCGTCGCCGGCCTTGACGATCTGGTCGACCGCCTCCGGGATGGTCGTGGTGGAGGCCTGCTGGCAGGCCGGGCAGGCCAGGTCGCCGTACTCGATGATCTCCACGGGGGCGTCGGGGTCCCCCAGGACGTTTCCGGACTGGGGCACGCCCTCGAGCTGGGCCTGGACCTCCGATGCGCCCGTGATGGACGACGGCGCGTCGTCGTCGCCGCCGCCGGCGAGGCTCACCCCCACCACGATGCCGACCACCACGAGTGCGGCCACGACGATCCCGATCCAGTATTGCCTCTTCACGCTCCGGCCTCTCCGCTCGTTGCCCCACCCCCAGTGGGCCGCCACGACGATAGCGTGCCGCTCCGTCCACGGGCGCGTCCGGGGGTCGGACTACAGTCGGGGGATGCCTCCGAAGCGCACGCGGCCCTCGGTCCATGTGGCCGACCCGTCGTACGGCCCGGGCCTCGATCCGACCGAGCCCGAGACCGCCCCGGTGGACACCGCGGTGGAGGGCGTCCCCTGGCGCCCCGTGGCCCCGCGGGCGGCGGCGGCGGGCGAGCTCGTCTTCGTCGACGGCGTCCAGCAGGTGGAGGCGTGGCTCACGATCACGCCCCCAGACGACCCCCAGGCGACGGCCGGCGTGGCGTTCGCGGTGGCCGCCGGGGCGGTGGTGGCCGGGCCGGGTCGGCCGGCCTCGATCGAGGCGCTGCGCGTGCGCCGGATGGTGCTGACGGTCGGCGAGCGCCGCCTCGCGCTGCCGCCGGCCGGCGGGTTCGCCTGGGAGTCGCGCGCCGGGGCGGCCCGCGAGGCCATCGGCTTGGCGCGCCGGGTGGGCCAGCTCCGCCAGGAGCTCGAGCTGACGCTGGCCGAGGAGCTGGCCGCGGGGGACCGCCTGGTCGTGCTCGACGGCCGGCTCTCCTTCGTCCGCGACGCCGCCGGCCCGCTGGTCGGCGCCATCAAGAGCCACCACCGCATGTACCTGGCGCCCGAGCAGGCCGGGGCGGTCGTGGCCCTCCGGGTCGGCGAGCGCACCCCCCTCTTCGCCATCGGCGAG